>DQWH01000057.1 GCA_011042635.1 Bacteroidota bacterium
TAACCAATAACCTGGAAGCTATGTTAAAAGAACACCCAAGGGGACTATTCGTCGCCTTCTTTGCTAACATGGGGGAGCGATTCGGTTACTACACCATGCTGGCCATCTTCACTCTGTTTCTTCAGGCCAAGTATGGCTATACAGCCGGTGAGGCAACCCAGATTTTTGGAATTTTCCTTGCATTTGTTTATTTCCTTCCCCTCCTGGGCGGGATTCTGGCCGACCGGTATCTGGGATACGGAAAGACCATCAGTCTGGGTCTGGTAGTCATGCTGGTAGGCTATTTTATGCTGGCCATGCCCACCACCATGGACGGAGGAAAAGCACTGATATTTGCCGCTCTGGGAGTCATTTCCCTGGGAACAGGGTTTTTCAAGGGAAACCTGCAGGCCCTGGTGGGAAATCTGTACGATGATCCCAAATACAACAAATACCGGGATATTGCCTTCAACATCTTTTACATGGGAATCAATATCGGCGCCATGTTCGCCCCTTCGGCCGCCGATGCAGTGAGCAACTGGATCCTGAAAAAGAAGGGATATTTTTACAATGCCGACATTCCGGCCCTGGCCCACAAGTTCCTGGAAGGGAATGGTAATGAGGTAGTGGAAAAAGCCGGCACGGTATCCGAAAAACTCACCCAACTGGCACAGTCGGTTGGTTATTCAGGCGACGCCGAGAGTTTCAGCCACTGGATCCTGGAAAAGCAGGAACTCTTTCAGAACACCGACCTGCCCGGTCTGGCTTCCAGTTTTCTGGCCGGCAACGGAGCAGAAATTGTGGAAAAAGGAATTACGGTGGGTGAAAAACTGGCCATTTTTGCCCAGCAACAGGGGTTTACCGGCGACCTGGCCAACTTCAGCACCAATTACATCAATGTGCTGAGTGAATCGTACCATTATGCCTTCGGCGTTGCCTGTATCAGCCTGATCGTCTCAATGATCATTTTCTGGGCATTCCGCAAGTATTACAAACACGCTGACATGACGGAAATACAGAAAGCTGCCAGTGAAGAGCATAAAGATAAAGTGGTGGAAATGTCGCCCGAACAGACCCGTGAGCGTCTGATCGCCCTGGGGCTGATCTTCTTTGTGGTGATCTTTTTCTGGATGGCTTTCCACCAGAACGGGGCCGCCATGACCATCTTTGCACGTGACTACACGGTGGGAAGTGTGGACAAGTTCACCAACCTGTGGTTCGACCTGTTCGGGCTCCTGCCCATATTCCTTTCTCTGGTCGGGATGTATTTCCTCATCCGCAAGAAGAGCACCGGAACCATTCGTATGCTGGGGGCAGTGGCCTTCATTGGATTTGCCCTGCTGGCGTACTTCCGTTTCCAGACCTACGAGGAAACCAATCCTTTCACACCGCAGAAATTCCAGCATTTCAATCCTTTCTTCATAGTGGCGCTGACGCCCATTGTGGTGGGGATATTCGGTTATCTGAACCGGATAGGAAAAGAGCCTTCCGCACCCAGGAAGATCGGCATCGGGATGATCATAACGGGAGCCGCCTTCATCATTCTGGTGATCGGATCACTGCAGCTTATCGGATACTCTCCGGGAGAGATCAACGAAGTCCGGGCTCCGAGGGACGTGCTGCTGTCGCCCAACTGGCTGATCAGCACCTATTTCATCCTCACCATTGCCGAGCTGTTCCTGAGCCCCATGGGAATTTCCTTCGTGTCGAAAGTATCTCCCCCGAAATACAAGGGGATGATGCAGGGAGGCTGGCTGGCGGCCACCGCCATAGGAAACTATGCCGTGGGCATCGTGTGCCTGTTCTGGGATGATGTTCCTCTATGGGCCTTCTGGGGGATCCTGGTAGTGTTTGCCCTGCTTTCAGCCACCTTTATCTTCAGTATACTGAAACGGCTGGAACGCGCCACAAGCACCTGACAGGTAATACCACTATTCCCAACAGAAAAAAAAAGAGGCTGCCGGCGGCAGCCTCTTTTTTTATCAGGGAAACGACACAATATCCTCATTTCGTCATTTTCCCCCTCTTTCTTATCACACCCTACTTTTCTTTCCCTTTCAGATACCTGTCGAGGTATTCGGTATACTGGTTGTACAACAGCAGGGAACTGGCGGTGTTGTATGCCACCCCGTGGGCGCCGGGAGGATAGATCTTCAGGTCGTGGTCTTTTCCGTTGTCGATCAGAGCTTTCACCAGCTGGAAGGTGTTCTGGGGATGCACGTTCTCATCCATCAGGGAATGTGCGATCAGCATCTTCCCTTCCAGGTTGGCGGCGTGAGTAACCACAGCGCTGTTCACATAGCCTTCTTCATTATCTTCCAGCAGGCCCATATACCTTTCGGAATATATGCAGTCGTACAGCCGCTGGTCGGTTACCGGCGCACCTACCAGGGCTACTTTGAACACCCCCGGATGAGTCAGGATGGTATAGGCCGAGGAGTATCCACCATAGCTGTGCCCGCGAATGGCCATCCGGTCGCCGTCAATCCAGGGAAAAGAAGCCAGGTAGCGGGCGGTTTCCACGAAATCGTGGCTTTCCCAGCGCCCCAGATTCCGGTATACTAATTTCTCAAAGGCATCGCCGTATCCACCGCTTCCCCGGTTATTCACTCCGGCAATAACATAACCTTCCTGAGCCAGCCACTGTTCCCAGCCTCCCCCGCTCCAGCTGTTATATACTGATTGGGCGCCCGGCCCACCGTATACATTGAGCAGCAAAGGATAGGATTTTTCGGGATCAAAATCCACCGGCTTAACAATATATCCATCCAGCTTCTGGCCATCGGAGGTGGTAAAACTGAACAGCTCCCGGGTGGCCGCCACATGCTCTTCCATGAACTCCAGCACCTGCCGGTTATCCTCAAGCACTCTCAGCTTTTTGCCTCCCGTAGTCCACAATTCCACCTGTGTAGGAGTGGAAACATTGGAGTAACTGTCGAAATAATATCTGCCGTCGGGCGACATATTCACCCTGTGATTCCCGGGAACGGAGGTCATTTTTTTCTTTCTTTTCCCGTTGAACCTCACGGAATAAAGATGCCTTTCCAGAGGAGAATCTTCGGTATCTGTATAATAAATAATCCCCTTTTTCTCATCCAGGGCTTCGATCCTGACCACTTCCCAGGAACCTTCGGTGATCTGTCCCAGCAGGTTCCCTTCATAATCATACCGGTAAATATGGCTCCAGCCATTGCGGTCGCTGATCCAGAAAAACTCTTCATGCTCTTTCGGGAAATACATCAGGTGCAGGGTTCCGGAAAAAAAATCGAAGACATCAATCCAGCTGTCGGATGTTTCGTGCATCACCTGCCAGCCCTCGCCGGTGGCAACGTTGAACAGTGTCAGTTTCAGTTCGTTCTGGGCCCGGTTCATGGTTTGCACCGCCAGTACCCCGGTGCGGGCGGTCCAGTAAATTCTTGGCACATACCCTTCATCATGTCGGGTATCCAGCCATATTTTACTACCCGATTCCACCTCGATCACCCCGATGCGCACTTTCGGTACGGGATCGCCCACCTTGGGATAGGGCACTTTCATGTATTCGGGGTGTTTCCCCGAAAAGTCCGTAAGCTGATACACGGGCACCTCCCGTTCATCCGATTGCCAGAAGGCAATGTACCGGCTGTCGGGCGACCAGTACCAGCCCTGCACCAGTCCGAATTCTTCTTCGTAGGCCCATCCGAAACGGCCGTTGAAAAAGCTTTCGGATGCATCATCGGTCAGCCTTCTGGCCTGATCCTCTTCAAAGGAATACACATACAGGTCGCCGTCCTTTTCATAGGCCACCATTTTCCCGTCGGGTGATACCTCAGCTGTATATGCTTGTTCAGCCACCAGCTTCAGGCTCTTATCTTCGGGGGAATAGTAAAAATAATCGGCATTCCCCGAATAGCGCCATACCGGCTGGAAGCGGGTCTGGAACAGCAGGTAGCGACCGTCTTCCGTCCACTGAAACGAACGGTACCGGAAAGGATCTTTCGTATCAGGAAAAACCAGACCTTCAGCGGTAAATACCCGCTCTTCCCCGCCTGTGGCGGGATCACATACCCAGATTTCCTGGATACCGTTGCTGCTTCGGGTAAATGAATACCGTTCCCCCCCGTTGATCCAGGTTACATTCGACGGCCCGCGGTTACCCGACAGCCTCCTGGAGCTCAGCAGGGCATCCTGCAAGCTTTCATAACGCGCCTTCTGGGCACTGACAGAAGAAATAATGCAGAAAACAACCCATGTAAGAAGGGTCACTCGTAATAACCAGCTTCTTTTACTTTTTGTATTCATACTTTTCTTATTTTTATTAAAAACCTGAAAACAGGGTAAAGATAAAAAAAGAGAGGAATGAATGTCTTCTCTTTTTTTTCTGAACAGAAAATGTTTCCTTTTTCACCGGTACGAATTCGGGAAGGATATGCCTGGTGAGGACAAAAGCCGGGCAATGGTATCCGTGGTCACGCAGATCACTCCGTGATTCTCCGTTCATCAGAAGGCCGACTTCGGTCATTTCCCCGGTTGCCACATTCAGAGTAACCAGCCTCTGGTTATATTTCGATGTATCTCATACCATGGCATAAAGTGACCAGTGCCAAGCATTGTTCGATCATGGAACAGATCACCCCGGTAATATTGCCGTCGGCAGAAGGAATCAGGCTGGCAAAACCATTCCAGTCCTGTGAGATATTGTTGTTCAGCAACGTAGCTTCACATGTTTTCATGTTTACAGAATAAAAACAGCCGTTCCCATTGGCAGTGGCTCCGCCAAAGCACAATCCGGCGGCCGGATCATCCAGTCAAATTCGAAGGTGTCGGACGTAAGATCCTCCTCACCATTGTTCACTTTCACCAACACCACGGCGCTTTCTTCAACATCTCCGGGGTCGGAACTCCAGGTTGATCCGTCGTGGTAGAAAAGAGCAGCGACAAAGCACCGCCTCCCGTGTATTCCTCATCGTCAATCACACCGGTATTCACAGATTGAATCACAGGGTCCTCATCTTTTTTACATCCCGTGCATACTACAATAACCATTAAAACAAACACCGCCATACCAGGAGAAATACGTTTCATTAGTCGTTTTTCCCAGAGGTTACCTGAAAAAACCCAAATAACAAGTACCTGGCATAACCGCCCCGGAATAAGTTATGACGCAACAAAAAGACAGGTTCTTTTTTTATTAAACAAAAAAAACCTATCTTTACTGCAAACAATAATCCGATATGGGCCCCCAACGAAGGGAACTGGTTGAAAGGATCGGAGTGATCAACGAAAGGTTCGGACTGCAGCCCGTAGCAGCCAGGGTGAATGCTCTGCTCCTGGTTTCGGAAAAGCCGAGACTGACATTCGACGAAATACAGGAAGAGCTGCAGGTGAGCAAGAGTTCGGTGAGCAACGCCATCAACCTGCTGTTGAGTACCGGCCAGATCGATTACATTACCCTGCCGGGTGAAAGAAAAAGATATTTCCGTACCAATGTTGAGAAATGGCCCCGGCTGATTGAAAGGCTAATGGATTTTGCCGTGATGTACCGCGATCTGTTCAGGGAAATAATGGAAATGCGGCATGATAAAGATCCCGATTTCATTCGCAGCGTACAGGGGCTGATGGATTTTATTGATCACTTGCTGGAGGAGGTACCCAGAATGTTGAATGAATATAACCGGAACAGGAATTGATTTTTTTTGAACTATTAGTTCATATATTTCTAAACTTATTAGTTTTTATTAAATTATTTGTAAATGAAATTCAAGCCGGCCCATATCATGAAGTACCGCCGGTGGATAGTCCTCACGGCCGTTTTATTCAGCCTGGTATCGGCATGGTTTATACCGCGTTTGACCCTGAATCCCGATGTTTTCAGCAATCTGCCGGAAGATGACGAGGTGGCTGCTTTCTTCAACCGGGTGGGTGAAGAATATGGGGGGAACTACAACTGCATTATCGGACTTGAAACCAGGGATGTTTTTACCCGGGAAACCTTACACGAGATCATCGCCATACAGGACAGCATCCGGTACCTGGACGGGGTGGGTCACATCACCTCTCTGGCCAATGTACTGGATATCCGCAGCAGCGAATGGGGGATCGAGATCGGGAAGCTGGTGGACGAATATGCTCCTCCTTCCACGGAGGAAGAGTTCCGCCGGCTCAGGGAATATACCCTGTCAAAGGACATATACCGGGGAAGGCTGGTATCGGAAGACGGGAGCATAACCATTCTGGTGGTACGGCTGCAGAATGATGCACCCAAAATTAAGGTAGCCAACCAGATAAGGGAAGAAATCAGATCGATGCATTTGAAATCGAAAGTGCATTTCGGCGGGCAACCCTTTATCATTGCAGCATTTGGTAATTCCATCAGCCGTGATCTGATCTACCTCGGTCCCCTGGCCCTGATCCTGATCCTGCTGGTGCTGTACCTGGGATTCAGGAACGCACGAGGTGTGCTGCTTCCGGTACTGACCGTCCTGCTCAGCATCCTGTGGACCTTCGGCGCCATGGGCATTCTGAATATTGAAATATCGATCATTTCCAGCGTGATCCCCATTCTGCTGATCGCCGTGGGAAGTGCCTATACCATCCACGTACTGAACCGGATCAACGAAACGCCGGAAGCTGATGCCGAAAAAAGGCTGGAGCAGGCCTGGAAATACATAGCCGTTCCGGTCATATTCACCGCCATCACCACCATGTTCGGGTTTATCTCTTTCATCTTCGGTAGCTATCTGCACATGATCAAGATCTTCGGATTGTTCACCTCGGCAGGTATCTTTTTCGCCCTTCTGGTATCCCTGTTTCTGATCCCGGGTCTGGCCGGACTGAAAAAAAGTTCCGGTACTGCCATTCCTGCGATATCAAACGGCCTGCTGACATCCCTCCTGAAAAAAACATCGCATCTGATCATTCACCACCCGCGACGGGTGATTCTGTTCTGGGGAACACTCATCCTGCTGTTCGTTATTGGTGCTTTCCAGATCCAGAGAAAGGCTGATTTTATTGAATATTTCAGAAAAAATGATCCTAACCGGGTTACAGAAAATATTCTGAAAGAAAAAATGGGAGGGTCCTTCCCCGTTTACATCTCGATAAAGGGGGATATTCTGGATCCGGATGTAATGCAAGCTATTTACGAAACCCAGCAGGTGATGAAGGAAGACCCCAACCTGGTATACACCCAGTCGGTAGCCGACCTGGTTGCCACTATGAATGAGGCCATGGGGGAAGGGAAACGCATTCCCGGCCAGCGGGACCGCATTGAGAATTTGTGGTTCCTGATTGAAGGCCAGGAGATACTGGAACAACTGATCAGCGAAGACAAAAAGGAGGCCATCATCCAGGGAATATTCAACTCCTCGGAAATTAACGATTCCAAAAGATTTACGGATTTTATGGAATCCTATTTTAACAGCATGAACAGCAGCAAGATGGAATTCAAACTGACCGGATACCCCTCACTGATCATCCGTCTGGATGAAAGTCTGGTTAACAGCCAGATCAAAAGTCTGGCCATTGCCCTGATGCTGGTACTGCTGGCGGTCATCCTGCTGCAAAGGTCACTGCTCAAAGGGATCCTGTCGGTCTTTCCCATTATCACCACTCTGGTCATCCTGTTCGGATGCATGGGCTGGTTCGGTATCCCCCTGGATATAGCAACCGTGCTGGTGGGTTCGATTTCCATTGGAATTGGCATTGACTATGCCATCCACATCAGCAACCATTTTTCCCATGCCATGAGAAACGGGTACGGACTGACCGGAGCCATTGAGCATTCCCTGACAATCAGCGGCAGAGCTATTGTGATCAACATGTTTTCTGTAACCGCCGGATTCCTGGTGCTGCTTTTCTCTTCCCTCATTCCCCTGGCCAGGTTCGGCATCCTGGTGGGCATCACCATGCTGGCATCGGGAAGCGCTGCGCTTACCCTGCTGCCGGCCTTGCTCCTGGCCAATCATAAACTTGGAGAAAAATTCAGGCAAAAAAACAATAAATAAAATGAAAACAACCGGTAAAATACTGATAATGGCAGTTATACTGTCAGGTATGACGACTGCTTACCATCAGGCACAAACAGCCGAAGATATCCTCAGAAAAACGGACGAAATTATATACGCACCGAAGGATCAGGTTTCCACTATCACCATTACCCTGATTGACAAAAACGGGAATAAAAGTGTGAGAAAAGCAGAAATAAGACATAAGGAGAGAAACAAGCGGTTCACCCGTTTCACGGCACCGGCTTCACAGGCCGGAATCGCTTTTCTTTCTCTTCCCGACGATGTGATGTATATATACCTGCCCGCTTTCGGCAGGGAAAGAAGAATTGCCAGCCATGTAAAAAACCAGTCGTTTGCCGGGACCGATTTTACCTATGAAGACATGGAGGCAGTTCCCTACAGCGAGAAGTTCGACCCTACCCTGAAGGAAACCACCGATGAATATTTTATTCTGGAACTGGTTCCAAAGCCCGGTATCCGTTCCGATTATTCCAGGCTGGTGATGCAGGTTGACCGGAACCTTTTTCTACCCGTTCATATAGATTATTACAACCGTGGAAACCAGAAGATTAAGGAAATGGAGGTGGAATACGAACAGGTACAGGGATACCGGGCTCAGAAACGGATTACCATGAAGGATCTGGAAAAAGAGCACACCACGATAATGGAAGTGGAGAAGATCAGTTTTGACAACAATCTGGACGACAGCGAATTCTCATTAAGAAAACTCAGACAACAATAAAAACTGCATGACATTATGAAAGCCCATATTCTTCGTATCTCTTGCCTCAGTTTTTTCATCTCGTTTCTTGCACCGGCCGGTGCCCAAGAGACGGATCCGGTGATTTCGGGAGAATGGCTTACCGACCAGCGTCTGCTGCTACATGATCCCTATCCCTGGTCGTGGAGCGAAAACCGGCTGGACCTGGGATTGAAGAAAAGCTTTCATGACAAGGTCTCCTTCTCCGCCAATGTCTGGTTCCGCAGTTTCGGTTTTCCTTTTCTCACTGGAACCAGTCAATTATTCAACAAAGATGAAACCTCGCCATACCAGATCGATTTCAGGGAAGCATGGCTCGACCTGTACGGGTTTATTTTCCCGGACCTGGATGTCCGGATAGGGCGACAGGTTATCACCTGGGGCCGGGGAGACCGCCTAAACCCCACACGCAACCTGAATCCCCTGGATCTGGAAGATATCTGGGATTTCGGAAGATCGCACGGCGTAGAAGCCGTAAAGCTGGACTATTACCTGAACGATTTTTTCTTCCTGGAAGGGGTGTATGTCCCTTTTTTCCGTCCGGCCACCCTTCCTCGCGGCGATCTGGCCAGCGTATTTTCCACTCCCATTTCGTTGCCAGTTCCTTCCACTCAGATTGCGGTAATGACCGACACCCTGCTTATGCCGGATAACCGGCCGGGCCAGTCCTCATCCTACGGGGTCAAGCTGGGCGGATTCCTCATGGGATTTGACTTTTCACTGAGTTACTCCTTTTTCCGTGACGGATTGCCAATTCCCTCGCACACCGGTATTGCCTTTGCCGATGAAGAGTTCAACCTGGCGGTTAATACGGAGCTGCTGTTCCCCAGGTTTCATGCCGTGGGAGCAGACATGGCCGGTTCGCTGGCCGGTGTGGGGATCTGGGGAGAAATGGCTTTGATGATCCCCGATAAAGAGGTGATCATGCACATCGATCTGTCGGAGATCGGTTATTCCGATCTGGAAAGTATTCAGCTGGAAGACAAGCCCTATTTCAGGTACCTGCTGGGAGCGGACTACACCTTTACCGACGGGTCGTACATGAACTTCCAGTTCCTGCACGGCTTTTTCCATGAAAAGGGAAAAGGCAACCTGAACGATTATTTCCTGCTGGGATACGAAAAAAATGTGGCACAGGAAAAAATCGTCCTCAAGCCTGTCACGGGAGCCGTGGTTATCGGCGACTGGAAAAACATAAAGGAAGATCATGCCCTGGTATGGATGCCTTCCGTCGGTTACCTGCCTGATGAAAATACTGAGATCACCCTGGGCATCAGGCTCATATCAGGAAAAGGGGAAACCGCATTTGCCGGACTCGACCGGCGCGACGAGTGTTTTGTCAGCATCAGGCATAACTTCTGACAGCCTTAAAAAAAGTATCCGGAAGATTTTCCTCTGCCCATATGGAATTTTCTGCGGCAGATAGTATCTTTATGTCAAGATGATACCGGAATATGAAACAAACCCTGCTCATTCTGATCTCCATGGCCTTCATGCAACCTATCTTCTGCGGCGATCCCCTCATCATTGCCCACCGGGGGGCATCCTACCTGGCTCCCGAGAACACACTGGCAGCCGTCAACCTTGCCTGGGAACTGGGGGCCAGGGCTGTGGAAGTGGATGTTCACCTGTCGTCTGACGGCAGGATCATGGTGATGCACGATAAGAATACCAGGCGCACCACGGGAACAAACCTGGAAATTGCCGGGACCCCTTCCCACCTGTTGCGTGAGCTGGATGCCGGGTCGTGGAAAGATCCTTCCTTTGCAGGAGAAAAGATCCCCTTCCTGGAAGAAGTGCTGGCCACAGTGCCTGAAAACGGGACTCTGTTCATCGAGGTCAAATGCGGAACGGAAATTCTGCCAGTATTAAAGCATACTATTGAAAATAGCGGAAAAATGTCCGCCGTTACCATCATCAGCTTTGATTTTGAAGTGGTACGGGGTGCAAAGCAGCTCATGCCCCAGGTACCGGCTTATTTTCTGCACTACACCCTTACCGGACGTTACGGCAAACGTTGGATTGACAGAGCCAGGGAGGCTTCCATCGACGGCCTGAACCTGAGGCACAAAGAAATAACGCGCCGGTACGTAGATCAAGTACATCTGGCCGGATTGAAAATATTCGTATGGACCGTTGATGATCCTGCCACAGCCACCGCCCTGGCCGGTATGGGAGTCGATGGGATCACCACCAACCGGCCGGGCTGGCTGAAAGAACAATGCAGGTTCGGGAACTGAGCGTTGCCGCTTATTTATGAAGCAGGCGTTCGGCGGTTACCGGCTGCGGTAACCCTCCGGCCTTCCCTGCCAGCCATTTAAATCCAAGACCTCCGGTGCGCTGGAAGTATTCTATGCGGACCTCATGAGCTCCCTTTTCCAGGGCAGCAAAACCTTTGATTGTATTCATTCCGTGTATCCCGTCGTTTTCGATCAATAACTCACCGTTCAGGATCATCCGGCTGCCGTCATCGCTTGTAAGATAAAATACATATACGCCGGGTTCATTCACTGTGAGATATCCTTCCCAAACCACTCCGAAGTGATCTCTTCTTCCGGCAGAACCGATTTCCACCGCATCGACCACGCGGGTTTCCACGGGTTCCAGGCTGTCAAAATCAGGTAATGTCTGCCATTCGCCCGTGTAGATCTTCATGATCCATCCCTGTTTTTCAGGCATTTCAGATACGGGGGACTGGAACGGGACTTTCTCAAACACGTATGATCCCACCCGGCTGTCGGCCCCGCTGGAATACATGGCCCGGGCTTTCAGGATCACCGAGCAGTCAATACTGAACGGCTCCTGATAACGGTAGTCTGAAGGTCCGGGTTCTGACCCGTCCAGAGTATAATATATCTCTCCCTCACAGAGAGGAAGTTCCAGGGTGATTTCAAGAGAATCGGTAAATATTCTCTGCTCGGAGGGACAATATGGCGGGAAAATGCCGCTCACGGCTTTGGTTACATAAAGGGGATCGATCTTGGCCTGTGCCCGGTCATATGTAATCAGTCCGTTGGTTTCCGTTTCCACGTCGGTGGTCTGTGTATATACGGCGGCACTCAGTCCTTTTTCGGCAAATGCATACACCTGTGCCGCATATTCCTCGAACTGGACGGTCAGGTCTTCCCTGTCTTTCATATTGGTGTACCCCCAGTTTTCCTGTTCCCAGGTATGTCCTTCCACCGGAAAACCCAGTCCTCCGTATTCGCCCAGCACAATGGCCCTTTGTTCTTCGGGGTCAGGCATTCTCGGATCGGGATAATGGTGTATGTCGTGCACATCCCCCACGCCCCTGTCAGCCCATCCGCTGGCCGCATTCACAAGCCGGGTGGGGTCAACTGAGCGGATAAAATCCACGATACCAGGGGTATCGTACTGTCCCCATCCCTCATTGAACGGCACCCACATCACAATGCTTGGATGATTGTACAGGGTGCGGATCATTTCTCCCAGTTCGTAGCGGAACTGCCTGTCGTACTCGTCCGACACAACACGGTCGGGGTCCCGGGCACCGATATAACCGCTGCACGAAGGCATATCCTGCCATACGAGCATACCCATCCGGTCGCACCAGGTATAAAAGCGCCGGGGTTCCACCTTGACATGCTTGCGTAGCATATTGAATCCCATTTTCTGAGTCATTTCCAGATCGTATTTCATGGCCTCTTCCGAAGGAGGCGTATACAGTCCGTCGGGCCAGAATCCCTGGTCAAGCAGTCCGAACTGGAAAAGGAATGTATCGTTCAGCATGACGCGGGTATACCCGTCACGGTCTTTCCCCAGCGACACTTTTCTCATCCCGAAATATCCCGTAACCGAATCCGCAGCATTTCCGTTCTTCAGCAGGGTAATCTTCAGGTCATACAGGAACGGATCGGAAGGATACCAGTACCGTGCATCCGGAACCGGCACAATCATGGTTTCCGCCTCCGACGAAACTTCGGAGACCGGTTTTCCTTCAGCAAACACCTGAACCAGATAAGTAGCTTCCTGTTCCCCTGCAGTTGATGCAATTTCCACGTTGATCTGATCCCTGTCAATATCCGGAGTCACAAAAAACCCGTCAATATGATCTTCAGGAACAGGTTCCAGCCACACGGTTTGCCAAATTCCCGAACTGGGAGTATAAAATATTCCTCCCGGTTCCAGCACCTGCTTACCCCGGGGCTGGTTCCCCCTGTCGGTCGGATCATGAACCTTTACCACCAGTTCCTGTTCGCGGCCGGCCTCCAGGTAAGAAGTGATATCCAGTGTAAACGGATCGTACCCGCCCCGGTGGGTGCCGGCCGGTTGTCCGTTCACATATACCCAGGTTTCCCAGTCCGATGCTTCGAAGTGCAACAGGATCTGCTGCCCTTTCCAGTTATCGGGAACGGTAAATGATTTCCTGTACCACATCAAGGTGGTATCGGTCACCACTTCTGCCACCCCTGAAAGAGCCGATTCCACGGGAAACGGAACCCTGATGAGGTGTTCAAATGCGAGAGGGATGGTATCCCGTATACCGGTAAGCGTGAATTCCCACAATCCGTTCAGACTGACCCATTCGGACCGCACCATTCCCGGACGGGGGTATTCCGGCCAGGGATCGTCAACAGGGACCGATTCACTCCACGGAGTTTCCAGAATAAAAGGTGCCGGCTGCCATTTCCCGGACGGAGTCTGGCATCCCGAAAGAAACATCACCGGGACAATCACCAACAGGACAAGTTTCGATTTCATAATTCAACTGGTTTTTAATGGTTTATATCAGGCTATTCATTTTCAGGGCATGGTAACCCATTGCCTGTCGGCTGAAGAGGCCAATGCCGCCTCCTGAAAAAGCATCCCTCTCAGGCCGGTGTATATATTCGGCAAATCACTTTCCTCCGGGGAGGGATCGGCACCCCTGTATCTGGCCCGTATACAGGCGGCCACCTGCCGGTAAATATTTCCGAAAGCTTCGATATATCCTTCGGGATGTCCTGCCGGAAGGCGGGAAGCGTACATCGCTCCGTGGAAAAGGTATTCCGAATGTCCCGGCCGTAGCACCCGGACGGGCTCTCCTTCGATCCTGAGGATCAGTCGGTTCGGATCATGGTGATGCCATTCCAGCCCCCCTTTTTCACCCCACACCCTGATATTCACATCGTTTTCTTCACCTGCCGCGATCTGTGTGGCGAACAGCACACCGCCGGCACCGTTGCTGAAACGAAGCAGGATATTCCCGTCATCGTCCAGTCGCCTTCCCGGAACTACCGGGTTCAGGTCGGCCATCAGGGCAGTAACCTGCAAGCCCGTCACATACTCTGCCAGGTAAAAGGCATGCACACCGATATCGGCCATAGCCCCTCCCGGTCCGGAACGATCCGGATCTGTTCTCCAGAGAGCCTGCCGGTTTCCTGCTTTTTCCACCGGGGCCGAAAGCCAGCCCTGAGGATATTCCACCACCACTTTCCTTATCTTCCCAAGCTGCCCGTCATCTATTCTGGCTCTGGCTTCCTTCACCATGGGATAGGCCACATAGGGATAGGTCATGACAAACAGCAGCCCGGTTTTCTCCACCAGTGAAACCAGCTTACGGGCATCCTCCGCCGTATGGGTCAATGGCTTGTCACAAACCACATGAAAACCATTTTCCAGAGCCATACGGGCAGGACCGTAATGTAGGTGGTTGGGAGTGGCAATGCAGAGAAAATCCATCCTTTCTCCATCGGGCAGGTCTTTTTCTCTTTGGATCATTTCCTGCCAAGCAGGGTAAATTCTTTCCGGAGGGAGAAAATATTCCCGGCCTCTGATCTCCGATTTTTCCGGATCGGAGCTGAAAGCTCCGCACACCAAGCTGATCTGCCCGTCCAGCATAGCTCCCATGGCATGCACCTTCCCGATCAGTGAGCCGGGGCCGCCCCCCACCATTCCCATATTGATTTTCCTGTGATTCACAATATCCTGCATGTAAAATTAACAATCCTGCTGTATTTCCGTTCCGTTTTTTCCGGTAAATGTCGGAAAAAATTCTTCCTGCAACTGCATTCTCTATCCTCCATACACGCAAAAACATAATGCCTGTATCCGGAAAACCAGGATCACCCCCTGCATTTTTATTAACAAACGGAAGCAACCTTTTGGGTATTTTCCCAGTCTTAGGGGTAAGAACAAATAATCAGTACCTGCTAATCACCCGTTGAAGTCAAACACTGATAAGCATGAAAAACCATCGAGTTATGAAGAATCCATTAAGAAACCGAAATCATTCAAAAGATACTAACACCATAGTTGCCCCGGTAATAAAAGAACTGAAAGCGGAAAATTACCGGTATCATGACCTGACCCCCGAACAATGGTACTGGGCCGTATCAATGATCAAGGAGTTCGAACTCAACAAAGACGGGGCACGCATCCTGATCGATGAGATTAAAAAGGGCAATTTCGTATTCGAATAGTCATTTCGACCTTTCTTTCACCGCATACAGACATACCTGAAAGATCTGAACAGTGGCCGCCAGGAGTGCCTTCCCGTTTTCCGGTTGTTACGGTCCCGTGGAAAAAGATATCTTTGCGGGTGATGGAAACAAAACATGAACACCCGGAAGATAAGAGGCGTTCCCTGTACCGCATGTTCACCCGTGTTCCGTCAAGCTACGACTTGATGAACCGTTTGCTGACCCTTGGGCTGGATGAACGATGGAGAAAAAAAGCGGCCAAGAAATGTCTTGCTGCCGGTCCCTCCCGTGTGATGGACCTCTGCACCGGAACAGGCGATATGGTCATGCACCTGAGCCGCCTGAGCAAAAACGGGAAACGTGAGTTGCATGCGCTCGACTTCAGTCCACCCATGCTGAACCTTGCCAGAAAAAAGGTGGCAAAAAAGGCCCTCATTCCCATTCGTTTTACGGAAGGTGATGCAGCATCCATGCCATACGAGACCGGATATTTTGATGCAATAACCGTGGGCTTTGCCTTCAGAAATCTGACCTATCGTAATCCCCACACTCCGGATCACCTTTCCGAAATTTTGCGGATCATCCGCAAAGACGGCCGGCTGGTGATCGTGGAAACGGCCCAGCCCGATAACCGGTTACTGAAATTCCTGTTCCGTCTCTACATGAAGGTTTTTGTAGCCCGCCTCGGCGGATGGATATCCGGGCACCGGGCAGCATACCGTTATCTCGCTTACTCGGCCATTCATTATTACACGCCGGCAGAAATAAAGGAACTCCTTCTTCAAAGCGGATTCAGCCGGGTGGAAACCTATCCGCTGATGGGAGGCATTGCCGCCATATATGTAGCTGTTAAGTAAAATACCGCCTGCCGGCACAGAAACATACTGATTCGCCTTCTTTTTTGAAGGATCGGGCTGTTCAGGTCATATCAAGGCAGGATATATAGGCCGGGAAGGTTCTCATTTTTTCCATTCCCTCATCAAAACCGTCAGAGGGCCTGACCACCACGGCTGCTTTGACCGGCCGGAAACAATTCCCGATACACCCTCTCCTACCGGTTTTCTTCAGCATCCGATACAGGGGGCCGTCGGCATCCATCCATGTGAGGGCCATATAAATCTTTTTCCTGTTCATCACACTTTCGATGATCTTCAAAATGTCATCCTCATGACCCGGTTCGGCCCATATTCCTTCCATTGCGAGAAATTTCACCGATTGTTTTCCGATCAGCTTTCTGAAAACGGGAAGATGAGGGAACACTCGTGTAAAAAGAAATCCATCGGGCCCGGACATATCGCGGATAATCCATTTTTCAGGATTTGCCTGCAATCCTGCTACCATTTTACCATCCCGGCGGTATACAAAATAATCATCCCGGTAAAAAAGATTACGCGGTGTAAAGAGGATATGGTTCCGGTAGAAAGAATGCACCTTTTCGAGCACCTCATCCTTTTCCTCCTGTTTCACACCGGTTACCCCGGGATCATTACGGGGAAAAAACCGGCTGTACAACAAGGTTTGGAAATACCTGACGTGCACAAATCCCATAGTTTCGCCGAATCCCGACGAACGTCGGTTTTCATCCTCGATAAAGGCATAGCAGAAAGTCGGATCTTTTCCCTCTTTGCCCAGGAGCAGCCAGGGATTGTTGAAAATGCGGCCGGCGTATCGTTTCAGCATTCCCGCCCGGTCGGGCTCGCGGGACTTCCTGGCAGGTGGATGCTTACCAGTACTTTGAAAAGGAGGAGCAATGGAAAAATACCGGATATTAAATGCAGGAACCGATACTCCGGCCTGATGCACCATTCTGAACGCAAACCCGATACCCCCCCTGATCTGCCCATCCCGCCGCAGCACCAGGAAAGGGATGGGTTCCATGGCCTTTATTTTGGCGCCAATCCCGGTATGCCGGTACCGAAGCTTTCCGGGAGTTCCCAGCTCATAATCGCTGAGAAACTCCAGCATCTCCCGGCCCGGCATTTCAATTCCAATATGGGTGGTTCTCCGATTTTTCATCCGGACCGCAATCATGTGTAAAGGTACGAAACCCACCCGGATTGTCCACAATGAAAATTTCTCCCGTAAAAAAATATTTTACAACACACCCTGTTTGTGTCATGGGATATTGTTGTATATTCAGGCCCGTCAACAACACCAGGAACCATGGCCATAAGACGCAAGAAAAACCAGGAAGGTTTTGCCCCCGGATCGCAAAATTCCGGATTTGAACATCATAACCGGACAGTTTACACAGAAAACCGGCAAAACCATGATTTCCCGGTTGTAATGGAATACCGGAAGCTGGGAAAAACCGGATTTATGGTGTCGGATATCAGCAGCGGCACTCCCCCCAGTGAAGCGGTGTTGAAAGCCCTGCTGGAATCAGGTGTAAATTTTATTGATACCGGGGAAGCATACGAAAACGGGAACAACGAAAGGCTGATCGGAAGGGTGATCAAAGATTACGACCGGAAAAAGATCTTTATCAATTCAAAGCTATATACGGAAGACCATTTCCTGTCGAAAGAAGATTGTATTGACAGAACGCGCAAGGCACTGGAAAGGCTCGGGACCGGTTATGTAGACTGCATGATGATCCACAGTGCGGAAAATTCCCGCATCATCAAGGATGAACATTTCCATGCCGCCATGGAAGTGATGAAACAGGAAGGAAGGGTAAAACATGTAGGCGTTTCGTGTCACGGCAACAACTGGCTTATCAATCCTGAAGAAAGCCTGGAAAAGATTATGATGACTGCCGTGGAAGACGGACGGTTCGATGTGGTTATGCTGGGATACAACTTTATGAACGCCGATATAGCTGAGAAAATTCTGGATGCCTGTGCTGAAAAAGGAATAGGAACCAGCATCATAAAATCCAATCCGGTAAAGTTGTATCTGATTCTGGATGAACGGATCAAAAGGCAAAAGGAGGCGGGAACCGAACCCAGTGAAAGCACCATGGGATTCTGGGAAAAATATAAAGGGATGACAGAGCAAGCCCGGATAATCTTCGAAAAGTACGGAGTGGCTACCGATGAAGAGCTGGCGGAAGCCGCCACCAGGTTTGTACTGAGCAATCCAAAAGCCCATACTATATGCTGGGGGTTTGCCAATCTGGATGACATACGGGGTATGCTGTCACTTTCAGGTCAGAAACTGAATGAAAAAGATGTGGCTTTGCTCAGAAACTATCATGATATATACGGCCATCTCAACTGCCGCATCGGCTGCAATGCATGTGAAGCCGCCTGCCCGCACCATCTGCCGGTAGGCACCATCATGCGATACAGGTACTATTTCGAAGTGAAGAAACGAGTACAGTATGCCAGGGAACAATATGCCAGTCTGAAAGGTCCCGGACCCGAAGTATGCACGGATTGTGCCGGTTACTGTGAACAGATCTGTCCTTACGGGGTATCTGCCAGGGCTCTGCTGGCTTCGGCCCACCGGCAGATGGCGTCGATAGTTTCGTAACCACCCGGCAGGATAGCTGGCTTATCGACCAGCCTGTTGTGCTTTTTCGAGGATCAAAATCATACCGGCCACAGATTTCCCTGCTTTTTCAAGTTTCCTGTCAAGCCCGTCAAGGCCGGTTTTCATAACCCTGGCCTCCTTCATGCAATGCAAAAATGAATCATGGTCTTTTTTCAGGTCTGCCAGTAATCCGTTATCGCGTCGTCTGATCAGAATACTTTCCATATCATGGATTATCTCTCCCGTTTTTCTTAACAAATCTTCCGCATACCCGGGGATTCTGCCTACCACTCGCAGTTTCTCCACTTCCCAGTATGCCATGGAAAGATCTTCCAGGGTAAGCAGTTTCTGGAGGGTCCAGTTTTTTGTACTCATGGCTCCAAAATATTTCCGACACACGATTTAAGCCGTGCCTTAAAATCCGGTACCTGCTCTGCCATTACACTATAATATTGTAAATATAGTATTTTGTGTGTACAATAATTCAACACTCTATACAATAATACGTAATTTAAAACAATTCTGTTTCATGAAAAGGAAAACCCCGGTATCTGATCTTTTACGGAAGAACAAACCTGACGCGGACTCCGAAAATATTGTCTTCCGGATTGATCAGAAAAGATCCCAGCATCAGGGTAAAATCGTACCATGTATGGGCAGCGCTGGCGGGACCGATATCATAATCACGTTTCTGTACATCTCTTCCCAGCAACCATCCTGCCACTGTTGCTGCCAGGGCCTGGGTCAGGGCTGCTTTCAGGTCGGGTTCCGGTTCAAACAGCAAATTGGTAAGGTGCAGTGAACCAAAAAGCAGGCTTGAATAGGCCAGTCCTTTTTCCTGGCCGAAGCGGTAATCCCATATAGGCATCAGCCCGTTACGGAACCAGTATTCCTCTCCTACCCCTGCGCCCCAGCTGGCCGCCAGCGAAGCAGTCCCATAAAAAGCCATGGCCCGGTCGCGTGGCACATACCGGTTCAGCAGGTATATTTCATTCACTTCGGAATAGTCCGGGTTGTCGTGCCGGCTTTCCAGGTAAAGCTGACCCATAGCCACTGCCACAAACAGGCCTGTAATGGGTGTGAAAATATTTTTCGGGCGGAAGGGTTCCAGCATCAGCTTGTTGAAAGTAATATCGTCATACCTGAACCCGGGTCGGGTGGCTTTCAGGTATTCCAGTCTGTTCCGCATGAAATGGCACTTGTCGATATTGTATAATTCCATACCCAACAGCAGAGGATAATTGGAATAGGGAGAGGAGGTTTCTGAGCGCAGCTGTTTGTCGAAGGCTATTCCCAGGGCAATAGCCCCGGTTTCCCCCAGGGAAAAGGCCAGTCCGGTTCCCAACCGGCCTTCGGCAAAATGGGTAGCTCCCGGAACCCAGAGCATCCAGGGGGGAAAAAGGCGGATGTCGTCAACAGAAGTTGTATCAGTAGGGGAAGCACCGGTAACTGGAAAAAGCAAAAGGAAATCAAGGGTTAATAAAAACGTCAACAACATAATGTTCCGCGAAACCCTGCTTTTATTCATATGGCGCAACATGTTTTAGCAAGCTTAAAGATAAATAGAATGTTTTTAGAAATATACCTTTTAACTCAGCATATCTCACGAATACATACAGGCCTGGTTGTAAATCACCTTATTTAATAATAGATATTTGTCACGTTTTTACCGGTATTAACGTGACATTTTTATCTCTTTACATAAACATTATTGAAAATGTATGTGTCTGATATTGCAATAAATAAAATTAATCGTTTTAAAACAGGCTATGTTTTTACCTATGATGATTTTGATCTGCCTGAAGAAAATAATAATGCTTTAAAGAAAGTATTGAGGCGCCTAACCAAATCCGGGAAAATATCAGGCTATCCAAAGGAAGATACTATAAACCCAAAACAGGTGTCACAGGCCAACTTAAGCCGGATGAATACCAGATTGTGAAAGATTTACTGGAAAAGAATAGAAAAATCATCGGTTACTTATCTGGCACCAAGGCTTTTAATAAGCCTGATCTTACAACTCAGTTATCCAATACCATCCTGATTGGAACAAACGCAGACAAGAAGTCCAAAAAAAGAGGGAAATATACTATCCGGTTCATTCGCCAGAAAAATACGATAACAAAAGAAAACATACCCTTATTACAGATTCTCGATTCCATCCGGTTTATTAATAAAATTCCGGATGCCGATATCAACAAGTCCTGTGAAAGACTAAGAAACATTATTCAAAACTTATCAGATAAGGAGCAGGAATATTTGGTAAAACCGGCAATGAAATATAATCCTGCAACCCGTGCCTTAACAGGAGCAATTTTGGAATCCATTTTAGGTGAGTCTTACGTAGAAGCCTTATATAATCCACTGCGTGGCACAACTACTTTCAAATTAAATATTTCGGAAAATATTCTCAGAAACAAGCACAAATAGCACATCCTGTAAGATTACACGAATTTAGAAGCGATTTCAGCTCACTGGTCAAAGAAACTGCACACTATTTCAGCATCAGGGAGGTATTTATTGAAAAGATTACTGAATAACCTATGTATTGAAATATATAGCCGATTGTAAATACTCAGGTTCAGTAGTATTTAAGGGAGTCCCTCACTTTCTAAAGGATATAAACTCATTGACCGCTTTTTTGAAAATGTTGATATAGCTATAATTAATGTAGCTGAAATGACTGGCATTCAGGCAAAATCCTTAATCCGTAATGTGAAAAAACAATATTAGCAGATTCATCAGAAGTAGTCACTCCCTAGTCCTTTTTTCCCGGGAAAAATCTCAGAGCAAGCTCTGGAGTTCCAACGGTACTTCCCGGCTCGCTAAGTGAGCTTTACTTCTCCCTAATGGCTGGTAACAATCATGGGTCTTTCTGTTGCGGTTCCCCGGCACGCCGGGAAACCGCGATTCCTTCAGGAAATAGCTTACCCCGGCAAACCCCTGCTCACTACGTGAGCAGTAGTTCTTTTTTCCCGGGAAAAATCTCAGAGCAAGCTCTGGAGTTCCACGGGAAAAAAGAACCCGGCACATTTGTGCCGGGTTTGCCGGGGTAGCGAGACGGGGAATTGAACCCCGGACCTCATGATTATGAATCATGCGCTCTAACCAACTGAGCTATCTCGCCAGAAACATTTCCGTATTTTTTTTATACGGGCAGCAAAGATAATAATCTTTTTCAAAAATCTCCTCTCATGAACGGCATTTTGAACCTCATGAACCGCAACAAAAGAGATATACATCTAATTGTATTTCTGTATATTACACCTGTTGCTTTTCAGATTTGCCAATTGAAGTATTTTTATTATATTGCACAAATACCCCTTACAGGTAAAAGAATGAAAACGAAGATAAACCTGGAATATACATTAAATGCCTCTCCCAGGGTGTTGTATCCCAGGATCAGTACAGCAGCGGGACTGGCCGAATGGTTTGCCGATGACGTGCATGTGAGAGGAAAAATATATACTTTTTTCTGGAACAATACCGAACAGCAGGCTGAAATGGTCATGAAAAAAGATCAGAAATACGCCCGTTTCAAGTGGATGGACAATCATCATGATGAAGACGGATATTTTGAATTCAGAATCCATACCGAAGAGCTCACCGGAGATGTGGCCCTGCTGATCACCGACTTTGTTGAGGAAGACGAAAAAGAAGATGCCATTGAGCTGTGGAACACACAGATTGCCAATCTCCGGCACGTAATGGGTTTGTAATCCCCACTTTTTTCCCCTCCCTCTATACAAAATTTGTACTTTTGTATAGGTTATGACATATACCCAAGAAAAGTGACGAAAATACACAGGCTGGTTCTCAAATCATACATTCCCCCATTTATCCTGACATTTTTTGTCGTGATTTTCCTGCTGCTTATGCAGTTCCTGTGGAAATACATCGACGATCTGGTGGGAAAAGGGCTGAATATTGCCGTGATCAGCGAATTGCTGCTCTACACCTCGGCCAGTCTGGTACCCCTGGCCCTTCCCCTGGCTACCATGCTGGCTTCCATCATGACATTCGGGAACCTGGGCGAAAACAATGAACTCATCGCCATGAAATCGGCAGGGATTTCCCTTCAACGCATTTTTTCCCCCCTGATCTTTCTGTCCATACTGACCAGCCTGGGGGCTTTCTTTTTCGCTAACAACATGCTTCCCCAAGCCAACCTGAAAATGCGGGCCCTGCTGTATGATGTGCAGCGCCAGCGGCCGGAACTGAACATCAAGGCCGGACAATTTTACAATGGAATCGACGGCTATTCTATCAAAATAGAAGAAAAAGAACCACGCACCAACCTGCTGAGAAACATCATGGTATATGACCATACAGGGAATAACGGGAACACTACCGTAATCCGGGCCGACTCTGGATACATGCGGGTAACCCCCGACGAAACAAACCTTATTCTGACATTATATAACGGGGTGTCATACAACGAAATACAGGAGCGTGCCCGGAGAAGAAGAAGGGGAAAAACCTATCCGCACAGAAAAGATCACTTCAGTGAGCAGGTTCTGGTCATTGAGCTGCAGGGATTCGGGCTGGTACGTTCGGATGAAAACCTGTTCCGGAAAAATTACCAGATGATGAATATTGAACAGCTGGAATATATGAGTGATTCACTGAGGCAGGTACTTCATGAAAAAGAAAGGGATTTCAGGGAAACCCTGGTTAAAAATCATCTCTTCCCCCGGAACCGGATCATGGCACTAAACAGAAGCAGAAACCAGGAATTGCCAGAGATCACAAATTTCGACACCCTCTACCATTCCCTTCCCCTGAATGAGAAAATCAGCGCCCTGCATTCAGCTGTTTCGCAGGCCAGGAGCACCCAGAACTACATCTCCACGCAGGTGATCAATATCATGAGCAGGAATAAAAACATGCGCAAGTACCAGAGCGAATGGCATATGAAATTTACCCTTTCCTTTGCCTGCCTTATTTTCTTCTTCATCGGAGCCCCCATGGGAGCCATTGTTCGAAAGGGAGGCATCGGTATGCCGGTGGTCGTTTCCACCCTCTTTTTTGTTTTCTACTATATCCTCTCCACCTCGGGGAAAAAAGCAGCTATTGAAGGAGTGCTCAATGTTCCGTCAGGAATATGGCTTTCCTCCTTCGTTCTGCTGCCCATCGGTATCTTCCTTACCTACAAAGCCACCACCGATTCGGTGATCCTGAACATCGATACCTATTTGAATCTATACAAGAAAGCTCTGTTGTATGTACAGCGAAAACTGAACCTGCAGATCCTTCCCATGGATTTCAAAGATGAAGATACTGATAATCAGTAATAAATTCCCTTATCCACCGTACGACGGAGGAGCCCTGGCCACGCTGAGCATGATCCGCGGACTGGTGAAAAATGGCCACCAGATTACCCTGATCTCCATGAACACCACCAAACACTTTTTCGGAGATGATCCGGGTAAGGTGGAAAAGGAAGAAAAGATCAGGATCCACCTGGTTCCCGTCAATACACGGGTCAGGATCCATGCCTTGGTTTTTAACCTTCTTTTCTCAACATATCCCTACATTCTGCACCGATTCTATGCTTCAGAGATGAAACGTGTTCTGTCAAGGCACCTTGACCATGTGTCATACGATCTGGTGCAACTGGAAGGTCTGGCCGTGTGCCAGTATCTGCCGTCCATCAGAACACACCACCGTGGTCCGGTTTCCCTGCGTGCCCACAACGTGGAACATCATATCTGGATAAAAAGGGCAGCACGCCACCGGAATCCCCTCCTCCGGTATTACTCGGCCCTTACAGGAAGACGCATGAAAAAGGCAGAGACCGACGCCCTGGAAAAAATCGACCTGCTGGTACCCATCTCGGCCAAAGACGCCGGAGCATTCAGAAATATGGGATACGACAAACCTCTGGCAATCATCCCGGCCGGGATCGATTCAACCGGAACACATCCTGTTCTGTCTCCATCCCCGTCTCTGGTTTACATCGGAGCACTCGACTGGTATCCGAACCAGGAAGGTCTGATGTGGTTTCTGCAGCAGGTGTGGCCAACCCTGAAGAAACAGGCTCCCCGGCTGGAATGTCACGTGGCCGGCAGAAACGCTCCCCGCTGGCTCATCAATCGGCTGAATCTTCCGGGTATTCTGTTCCACGGAGAAGTAGTCAGTGCCAGGGATTTTCTTTCTTCAGGATGGATCCAGATCGTGCCCCTGTTTACCGGGAGCGGGATCAGGGTCAAGATCCTCGAGGGAATGTCGCTGGGAAAAGCAATTGTAGCCACACCACAGGCCGCCGAAGGAATCCCTGTAACAAACGGGAAGGAGATCATTCTTGCCTCCTCACCCCGGGAATTTATCCGCATGATCCAACAGCTCACCGGTAAGCCATCATCCATCACGCAGCTGGGACAGAACGCCAGAGTATTCGTTCGGGAAAATTTTGATAACTTCGTCCTGGGGACCCGACTTACCGACTTTTATATGAAATACTGCACATGATATTGGTGATTATCTTCTGGGGATTGATTTTTCTTCTGTTCCATTCCTATGTACTATTTCCGGTGTTTCTCGCCGTTCTGAGCCGGAACAGGGAAAACAACACCCTGGTATATCAAAATCCCGGTGAATTGCCTTCCCTTTCGGTACTGATGTCGGTATACAATGAAAAGAAAGTAATCAGGGAAAAGATTCATTCCATCCTGAACACTTCCTATCCCCTTCAAAAAATCCAGATCCTCATCGGGTCCGACCATTCTACCGATGGAACCGACGAGATACTGAAAGAGCTGCAGAGGGAGGAACCTTTGCTGCAACTGTATTTTATGGATGAACGCAGGGGAAAAGGAAGCGTTATTAATTACCTTTTCCGGAAAGCTGAAGGCAATATTCTGATCCTGACCGACGCCAATGTGATACTGCAGCGCAATACCCTGTATGAACTGGTCAAACATTTCAAAAATCCTGACATCGGACTGGCAGACAGTTATATGCTCAATACAGGCATTAAAAAAGACGGCATTTCTTACCAGGAAATGGCATACATATCCAGGGAAATCAGGATCAAGAACCGGGAGGGCAGGATATGGGGTTGCATGATGGGCCCTTCGGGCGGCTGTTATGCCGTACGCAGGGAATTGTATTCCCCCATTCCCGAAACCATACTGGTGGACGATTTTTATATCAACATGCTGGTACTGGAAAAAGGTTACCGTTCGGTCAATGAGCTCCGTGCCCGTGTGTATGAAGATGTATCCAACGATCTGAGCGAAGAATTCAGACGGAAAGTCAGGATCGCAGCAGGCAATTTCCAGAACCTGGTTCGTTTCAGAAAACTGCTCTGGCCCGTCACACGGGGTTGCGGATTTTGTTTCTTTTCCCATAAACTGATCAGATGGACCGGCCCGTTAATACTGATTTTTCTTCTCATTACCAACCTCTTGATTTTTCAACGCCATCCGGTGTATCAGATCACCTTACTGATCCAGGCAATTCTGCTGGCCATTCCAATCATTGACCAATTCCTGCGGAAAATCCAAATACATATCGTAATTTTGCGGTTTGTAACACATTTTTATGCCATGAATCTGGCCCTGCTGGCCGGATTCTTTAAAAACCTGAAAGGAATCAGAACTAATGTCTGGCAACCAACAAGAAGATATCAGTAAAGAACTGAACACCATAGAAGAAGCCATCGACGATATACGCCAGGGAAAGATCGTGATTGTGGTTGACGACGAGGACCGGGAAAATGAGGGAGATTTCATTGTGGCTGCGGAACTGATCACTCCCGAAATTGTCAACTTCATGGCTACCGAAGGCCGCGGACTGATCTGTGTGGCCATTCCCGAAAAACGCTGTGATGAACTTGACCTGCAGTTGATGGTAGGGAATAACACCGCCCTTCATCACACCCAGTTTACCATCTCAGTAGACTACCTCGGAGAAGGATGCACTACCGGTATTTCCGCTTTCGACCGGGCCAGCACTATCCGGGCGCTGGTGGATCCCTCTACCCGTCCCGACAACCTGGCACGTCCAGGACATGTTTTCCCCCTCAAAGCCCGGGAACGGGGGGTACTGCGCCGCAGCGGGCATACCGAAGCGGCAGTAGACCTCACCAGACTGGCAGGGCTCAAACCCGGCGGAGCCCTGGTTGAGATCATGAATCCCGATGGTACTATGGCCCGGTTGCCACAGTTGATCAGGATTGCTAAGAAATTCGATCTGAAGTTAATTACCATCCGCGACCTCATCGCCTTCCGTCTCCAGACCGAAAGTCTGGTCATCAAAGGTGTGGAGGTAAAACTGCCCACACAGTACGGCTATTTCCATTTGATTCCTTTTATACAAAAATCAAACGGAACAGAACACCTGGCTCTTATTAAAGGAACATGGAATGCCGATGAACCCATTCTGGTAAGGGTCCATTCCTCCTGTGTTACCGGCGATATATTCGGTTCACTTCGTTGCGACTGTGGAAACCAGCTGCATGAAGCCCTTCGGATGATTGAACAGGAAGGAAAAGGGGTGCTGATATACCTGAACCAGGAAGGACGGGGAATCGGGCTTTTCAATAAAATGAAAGCCTATAAACTGCAGGAACAGGGAAGAGATACAGTTCAGGCCAATACCGATCTCGGTTTCAAAGCCGATGAACGCGATTACGGGGTGGGTGCCAATATTCTCAGGGAGCTCCATGTGAGGAAAATGAAACTCATCACCAACAATCCCGTGAAGAGAGCCGGACTGGAGGGATACGGGCTGACCATCATCGAAAATATACCCCTGATCATTCCGCCTAACCCCCATAACAAGAAGTACCTTGAAACCAAAGAGTTGAAAATGGGACATTCCCTCAACCTGATCAGGTACGAATCGGATGAAAAAACCGAATAATACCGGCCCATGAGTCGTATCGTTTTTATGGGAACCCCCGAATTTGCAGTGGCTTCTCTGCAAAAATTGCATGAAAGCGATCTGGAAATTGCCGCTGTGGTAACGGCTCCCGATAAACCGGTCGGACGTGGTCGCAGGGTTTCAGCCCCTCCCGTCAAACAGTATGTAAAAAACAACCTGCCGCCGGATATTCCGCTGCTTCAGCCGGAAAACCTCAGGAACCCTGAATTTATCCGAAAATTGAAAAAGCTGAATGCCCGGGCCTTTGCCGTGGTAGCCTTCCGAATGCTTCCGGAGGAGGTGTGGACCATTCCTCCCCTGGGAACCGTCAACCTGCATGCTTCCCTCCTGCCGCAATACCGGGGAGCTGCTCCCATCCAGTGGGCCCTGATCAACGGGGAAAATGAAACCGGCCTTACCACCTTCCTGATTGATGAAAAAATAGATACCGGAAATATCCTGCTTCAGGAAACCGTTCCCATCCTGCCCGACGACAACGCAGGCCGTTTGCACGAACGCATGATGGACCAGGGAGCAACTCTGTTGCTCAAAACCATGGAACTGATTCTGGCAGGAAATGCCATGCCCATTCCCCAGCACACTCTTCAAAAAGATCAAACGGAGCTGAAAACCGCCCCCAAAATAAGAAAGGAACACACCCGCATCTGCTGGGACGAACCCGCTGAGCATATACATAACCTGGTCAGGGGGCTGAGTCCGGCACCCGGGGCATGGGGCACCATCAGGTTCGAAGACGGAAAAAAGCTGCAGGTAAAAATATTCCGTACCTGGCTCACGGAAAAAGAAACCACCCGGCCACCCGGGACCATCCTGGTACAGAAGAAAAATGAAATGATGGCCGCCACAGGAAAGGGACTGATCCGTATCCTGGAAATACAGGCTGCCGGAAAAAAAAGAATCAGGTCAGAAGAATTTCTCAGAGGATACGACCTGACATCCGCGCGTTTTGTGCATCAATCTGAAAGCTCAGAATAATCCACCGAATATCCCGCTTTTTACTCTCAGGTACAGTTCTGTTCCCGGCTCGGGTTCCACTCCTTCCTCCAGACCGTTCATCCGGTACAGCCTTGAAAGCTTGATGCCGTATCGCTGCGATATGCCGTACATGGTTTCCCCCTCCAGGACGACATGAGTCTCGTATCCCGCTTCCGCACGATTTCTTTTAGGCTGAAGGTAAACGATCTGTCCCGGCTCGGGTTTGGCCGTGCGGGGAATCTCATTGTACCGGTAAATTTCCCAGGGCATCAGATCGAACTCCCGGGCCAGATCAGGATATGTATCGCCTTCTTCTGCAATAACATAATCAATCCGGTTATTTTGCATAACTTCCCTCGATCGCAGATTCACCGTGAATTCGTACTGTTCTTCTCTCGGTATTTCCTGCATGGACTGTTCCTGCCCCACCGGACCAGAAGGTTTGTTCTCGAGCGCCACCGAAATACCTTCGTCCAGCAGATGCAGGTTATTTTCCTCAATAATTCGGATCAGCAGTTCATCATAATGCCTGTGTGTGGCATAACCCGCCTGTTTCAAACCTTTTGCCCATGCTTTGTAATCGCCTGGCGAAAGATTGAACAAAAACCGGTACCTCGATCCTGTTCTCAGAAAATCGGAATGGTCACGATAAGATTCATATACCGTCTTGTATTTCCTGAAACATTCATTCCTGGCATCGTCATCATGGTAAATTCTTCTTCCCTGCCAGTCTCTGTGGCATTTGATTCCGAAATGATTATTGGCTTCGCGGGCTAGCCGGCTGTTCCCGTTATCCGATTCCAGCAGTGCCTGTGCCATAGTTATGCTGGCCGGAATGCCAGACCTTCTCATTTCTCTGATAGCCAAATCTTTATATTGCTCGATATAGGCTGTCCGGTCAATCGAAGGAGGAATATGTGAAGCCCGCCGGGTACCCGAACATCCCGAGAGAACAGCCACCGGAACGATCAGCAGAATGGTTCTTTTCATCATCAGTATTTAGGCAAATGTAAAAAAAATGCTATTTTGTAGCGGATTAGCCGGTTATGAGTAATTAACACACTTGTAAACATTCATGAAACGAAAGGAAATTCGGTCTATTGTTCTGGAATATGACCGTCTGGAAGAGTTGCCGGAAGAAGACCGTCACCTCCTGGAACAAGCGCGCCAGGCCTCTGCCATGGCCTACGCCCCCTACTCCGGATTCAAGGTAGGTGCGGCCCTTCTGCTGGAAAACGGGACCGTTATCACGGGAAATAACCAGGAAAACGCCGCCTTCCCATCCGGCCTCTGTGCCGAAAGGGTAGCCCTGTTCCACGCCGCAGCCCAGTATCCCGATGTTCCCATACGAACCCTGGCCATTGTGGCAACCAGAAAAGGGGAATATACGTCCGAACCCGTTTCTCCGTGCGGATCATGCCGGCAGGTCATGATCGAATCGGAAAGCCGGCATAACAAATCCTTCCGTATCATACTGGGGGGAAAGGACCGGTTCCTTGTGGTGAAGAAGGCATCCGACCTGTTACCCATTCACTTCGATCACCGTTTTCTGAAATAAATCTTTCCGGATCAAAACGGCTACAGGAAACTCTGCCATAAAATATCATCAGGAGGAGGAGCTTCCAGGTTCAGTACGGTTTTTTTCACCGGATGCGACAACGACAATCGCCTCGCATGGAGACTGATGCCCCCGCCCGGATTACTTCTGGGATAACCGTATTTCAGATCACCCTTCACGGGACAGCCGATAGCGGCCAGCTGGGCCCTGATCTGGTGATGCCTTCCCGTTTCCAGATCAATCTCCAGTAAAAAATACCTCTCCGAGCTTTTGACCAGGCGGTAATGCAGTACGGCCTCGCGGGAACCCGGCATGGGATGGTCATAGGCCGTCGATTTGTTCTGTTCCCGGTTTTTTATCATGTAATGCCGCAGGGTACCCTCTTTGGGCTGGGGAATATCCTTTACAATAGCCCAGTAGGTTTTCTTCACCTGCTTTTTACGGAACATTTCATTTACCCGGCTCAAGGCTTTGCCGGTTTTCGCCAGCAGCACCACTCCGCTCACCGGACGGTCCAGCCGGTGCGTCACACCCAGAAAAACATTTCCCGGTTTTCGATATTTCTCCCGCAAGTACTCCCTTACCAGCTCCGCCAGTACCGGATCTCCCGTCCTGTCACCCTGAACCAGGAGATTAACCGGTTTATTAACGGCTATCAGATGATTGTCTTCGTATAAAATTTCGAAGGGAAGCAACAAATTATGCGATCTGGTTTCCGGAAGGGAAATCAATACTGTTCCTTTTCATTGGGAAAATCCAGTGTCTTCACTTCCTGAATATAACTCTGTACCGATCCTTTGATCTCCTGGTACAGATTGTGGTATCGGCGCAGGAAGCGGGGAGAAAATTCCTGTGTTATTCCCAGCATATCGTGAAGAACCAGCACCTGGCCGTCAACTTTCTGGCCGGCACCGATGCCGATCACCGGAATCTTGACCTCCGATGCCACCCTCCCGGCCAGGGTGGCCGGGATTTTTTCAAGCACCAGGGAAAAAACTCCCGTTTCTTCCAGCAGAAAAGCATCCTGTAGAAGCTTCTCTGCCTCATCCTCTTCCGTAGCTCTTACCACGTAGGTGCCGAATTTGTGGATGCTCTGGGGAGTCAGCCCCAGATGACCCATCACCGGGATACCCGCCGACAAAATCCTTTCTACCGATTCCACTACCTCACTGCCACCTTCCAGCTTCACAGCGTGAGCCCCTGTCTCTTTCATAATTCGGATGGAAGAAGCCAGGGCTTCCATACTGTTTCCCTGGTAGGTGCCGAACGGCAGATCGACCACCACCAGCGCACGTTTTACCGCCCTCACCACCGAAGCAGCATGATAGATCATTTCATTCAGGGTTATGGGCAATGTGGTTTCGTACCCGGCCATTACATTGGAAGCCGAATCGCCAACCAGAATCACGTCGATCCCGGCTTCATCCAGGATTCTCGCCATAGAATAATCATAGGCTGTAAGCATGGCGATCTTCTCACCCTGCATCTTCATGGCACTCAGAACATGAGTGGTCACTTTTCTGATTTTTTTCTGTGCGGGCATCATACATACAATCATTGGTGATACTGTTCAAAGCTACAAATTTGTTGTTTCATACAACACAAAAAGCCTCAAAAACTGCCGGGTCTGCATTCTGTCTTTTTGTCACACGTTACCCGTTTCTCATCCAGTTCATAAAAACCAGTGTGTCATAATTACATAAAAAACATCTCATTCCAGAATGGCATAATCATTGAACATTGCAACACAAAATTATTGCTATTGAAACCTTAAAAACTTTAATACAATGGGTAAAATTATTGGAATCGATCTGGGTACAACCAACTCATGTGTTGCTGTGATGGAGGGAAACGAACCTGTCGTGATCCCCAACAGTGAAGGGAAACGTACAACCCCTTCCATGGTGGCATTTGTCGACGGGGGAGAACGGAAAGTAGGCGATCCTGCCAAACGCCAGGCCATCACCAACCCGAAAAAAACCATATATTCCATCAAACGCTTCATGGGGGAAACTTTTGACAAGGTACAGCCTGAAGTTAAGAGGGTAACCTATGAAGTAGTAAAGGGAGATAATAATACCCCCCGTGTCAAAATTGACGACAGGATGTATTCACCCCAGGAAATATCGGCCATGATTCTTCAGAAAATGAAAAAAACTGCCGAAGATTACATGGGACAGGAAGTCACGGAAGCCGTTATTACCGTTCCAGCCTATTTCAGCGACTCGCAGCGTCAGGCAACCAAAGAAGCCGGAGAAATTGCCGGACTGAAGGTGAAAAGGATCATCAACGAACCAACAGCTGCCTCGCTGGCATACGGACTGGACAAGAAAAGCAAAGACCTGAAAGTAGCCGTGTTCGACTTGGGTGGAGGAACATTCGACATTTCCATACTGGAACTGGGCGACGGGGTGTTCGAAGTAAAATCGACCAACGGGAATACCCACCTGGGAGGCGATGATTTCGACCAGAAGATCATCGACTGGCTGGCCGATGAATTCAAAAAAGAAGAAGGCGTGGACCTGAGAAAAGATCCTATGGCACTGCAGCGACTGAAAGAAGCTGCCGAAAAAGCCAAAATCGAACTTTCCAGCTCCACTTCCACAGAAATTAACCTGCCCTATATCATGCCGGTGGACGGTATTCCCAAACACCTGGTTAAAACACTGACCCGGTCAAATTTCGAAAAACTGGTTGACGAACTGATCCAGGGAACCATCGAACCCTGCAAAAAAGCATTGAAAGATGCCGGTTTGAGCGCATCCGATATCGATGAAGTGCTGCTCGTGGGGGGATCAACCCGAATCCCGGCCATCCAGGAGGTGGTGGAAAAATTCTTTGGGAAGAAACCCAGCAAGGGAGTGAACCCCGACGAAGTGGTGGCTATCGGTGCAGCCATCCAGGGCGGCGTGCTCACCGGCGAGGTGAAGGATGTCCTGCTGCTGGATGTTACCCCGCTCTCCTTGGGAATCGAAACCCTGGGAGGTGTGATGACCAAGCTGATCGAAGCCAATACCACCATTCCCACGAAGAAAACGGAAACTTTCACCACGGCAGCTGATAACCAGCCCTCTGTGGAGATCCATGTGCTGCAGGGCGAAAGACCAATGGCAGCCGGAAACAAAACCATCGGGCGTTTCCACCTCGACGGTATTCCACCTGCTCCACGGGGCGTGCCGCAAATTGAAGTAACCTTCGACATCGATGCCAACGGGATCCTGAATGTGTCGGCCCGGGATAAAGGAACCGGCAAAGAACAGAAGATTCGAATCGAGGCTTCTTCAGGACTCAGCGAAGAGGAAATCAAGAGAATGAAAGAGGAAGCCCAGAAATATGCCGATGAAGACAAGAAGACCAAGGAAAAAGTAGACAAACTCAATGCGGCCGACAGCCTGATATTCCAGACTGACAAACAGCTCAAGGAATACGGAGACAAGCTCCCCGCCGAGAAGAAAAGCGCTATTGAAGCCGCACTCACCAGGCTGAAGGA
>DQWH01000098.1 GCA_011042635.1 Bacteroidota bacterium
CACGGAGCTTTGGTGGCGCTGAATTGCGAAACGGATTTTGTGGCAAAAAACGATGATTTTGTAAATCTGGCCGGTCAGATTCTCGACCTCGCCATCGAGAAACAACCCGCCGATCTGGAAGAACTGAAGAAACTCCCCTTCAAACAGGCAACCGTTGAAGAAGTGGTGGTGCAGCAAATAGGAATTATCGGGGAGAAAATTGAGCTCTCCTTCTATGATCACCTCACTGCCCCGCAGGTTACTGCATACATTCATCCCGGCAACAAACTGGCTACCCTGGTGGGACTGAATCAGAAGGATGTAGACAAACAGGTTGGAAAGGATGTGGCCATGCAGGTGGCCGCAATGAATCCCGTGGCCGTCGATAAATCGGATGTGGCTCCCGAGATCCTTGAAAAGGAGAGGGAAATAGCCAGGGATCAAACCAAAAACGATCCCAAAAATGCCGGCAAACCCGATGAAATCCTGGAAAAGATCACGGAAGGCAAATTGCAGAAATTCCTGAAAGAAAATACCCTGCTCAATCAGGATTTCATCAAGGAAAATAAAAAAAGCATAGGACAATACCTGAAAGAAGTGAATCCCCAGCTGACAGTGTCCGGATTTCTGCGTTTTTCATTGCGTGACTGATCATCCCGGGTTATCTCTATCATAGGTCTTCCGGAAAACCGGGAGGCCTTTTTTGTTTTTCCACGGTCTTTTTTCTTATTTTCATGGCAAATTTCCATTCCATGAAATACAAAAGGATCCTGCTCAAACTCAGTGGAGAATCGCTGACCGGCAGGCAATCATCCGGGATTGACCCGACCGTCCTGAATTCCTTTGCCGACAGCATCGCTTCCCTTCACTCCATGGGGGTAGAAACAGGGATTGTTATCGGAGGCGGTAATGTTTTCAGGGGCCGGCAGGGAACCACCCAGGGTTTTGACCGCTATTACGGCGATCAGATGGGCATGCTGGCTACCGTGATCAATGCACTTGCCATCCACTCGGCCCTGAACGAAAGGAAAATCCCCTGCAAACATTTAACCGCAGTCACCATTGAATCGGTAGGGGAAAGATTTTCCAAAGCCCGGTGCCTGGAGGCACTTGCTTCCGGCCAGGTGGTCATATTCAGTTTCGGAACAGGAAATCCGTATTTTACCACCGATACTACCGCGGCATTAAGAGCCGTGGAGATGGAAGCAGAGGTGCTGCTCAAGGGAACTCGGGTAGACGGGGTGTATTCGTCCGATCCTGAAAAAGACCCCGGGGCCGTCCTGTATGAAACAATCACCTTCAGCGATGCCTATGAAAAAAATCTGAAAATCATGGATCTGACCGCCTTTACCCTGTGCCGGGAAAACAATCTTCCGGTCATCGTTTTCAATATGAACCGGCCGGAAAACCTGCAGGATATTATTTTGGGGAAAAATATTGGTACATTCATTAAAAATTGAATATTTTTAAATCCGTTCATCAAACCCAATCCGTCATGGAAGAAGAAGTCAGCCTGTACCTCGAAGACGCTGAGGAAAGAATGAGCAAGGCCATTAGTCACCTGGAACATGAACTGGTGAGAATACGGGCCGGAAAAGCCAACCCGTCCCTGCTCGACGGGATCAAGGTAGATTATTACGGTGTCAATACTCCCCTGAACCAGGTTTCGAATATCAATACACCCGATGCAAAAACCATCCTCATCATGCCCTGGGAAAAGGCCATGCTGGGTCCCATTGAGAAAGCCATTCTGGCTGCCAATATCGGGCTGACCCCCATGAACAATGGCGAGGTTATCCGGATCAATATTCCGGCACTTACCGAAGAACGACGGGTACAACTGGTTAAACAGGTAAAAGCAGAAGGGGAGAACGCCAAAATCAGCATCAGGAACACCCGGAAGCAAACCAACGATGAGCTGAAAAAACTCCTGAAGGAAGGCCTGGCCGAAGATACAGAAAAGGCTGCAGAAGAAAAGGTACAGGAACTGACCGACGAATATGTAAAGAAAGTGGATGAACTGGTTGAATCAAAGGAACAGGAAATCATGACCATCTGACCCGTTCCCTGACCTGAATCTAACCACCGGCACCCCGAGTAGTGCCGGTTTTTTTTATGTCAGTCTCAGACCTTCGGTACAGTTCCGGCATATTCCGATTCCACTCCGCCCTTTCAGCACACGGACCCTGAAATCCATAAAATCCTTCCGTTTCCAGCATACACTCAGACCACTTTCGGCAACATCCCCCATTCTGTAGGCAGCATCCTTGTCAAAACAGCAGGATACCAACAGCCCGTCCCATGTAACCACCGCCGTGGTCCATATCCTTAAACAACGGTTTCTTAACCGGTTTTTTGGCCTGATCTGAGAGCCTTCACAGGTATACCTTGCATAACGCTTTCTGCGCGGGACCCATGAGGCAGGATTTTCCGAAAGACCCAGCTGTGCGGTCTTGATCCATACATCATCCGCTCCCAGTTTATTCCCCAGTTTCCGGATATCATCAACCTGATGCTCATTGACAGACGTCACCAGAAACTGGATCACCACATTCGGATGACCGGCGTTCAGCGTTTTCTTCACCCGGACAACCTCCCTGATTCCGCTGAGTACCCGGCTCAGATTCCCTCCTCTTCGGTATTTTTCGTATGTTGCCTGATCTGTTCCATCCACGCTCACTAACAACAGTCCGAGCCCTGATTTTACCGTTTCCACAACCGACTGGCCGTTCAGAAAATGGCCGTTGGTAGCCACCATGGTGTAGATCCCCGCCCGGGAAGCATAGCTGATCATTGCCGGTAACTGGGGATGCAGATATGGTTCGCCCTGAAAATAGAGATTCATCCAGATCAGAGTATTCCGGTTCTCATCAACCAGCTTTTTAAACAGGTCGAGCGAAAGATAGCCCTTCTGCCGCCTCAACCAGCCCGAACCCACTTTACACTCCGGGCAGTGTAAATTACACTGGTTGGTAGGCTCTACTGAAATACTTACCGGAGAACCCCACACAATGGGTTTTCTGCAAAGCAGCGAAAATACATAGGATAAATAAACCAGGAAGGCATTCCATAACTTCCGGAAGGTCAATACCCGCAACCATACCCACAGTGTATTCATCTTTTCCGCCGGAATACCCTGTTAATTGGTTTCCAATATTTCCAGAATTTCATCCAGTTTCGGGGTCAGGATGATCTCGGTCCTCCTGTTTTTTTGCCGGGCTTCCGGAGTTTTGGCCGGATCAACCGGCATGGTGGAGCCCCTTCCGGCAGCGGTCAGCCTTTTAGGATCGATGGTGGTTCCGTCCAGCAGGATCCTGACAATGGAAGTAGCCCGTTTTACACTCAGGTCCCAATTATCTTCTATCCCCCCCTTCGGTATATAAGGTACATCATCGGTATGTCCCTCGATCATGATGTTGATATCCGGGTTCTGCTCCAGCACCCTTGCAAGCTTTCTGAGAGCTTCCCGGCCATTGGGATCAACCGTATAACTGCCCGACTGGAACAGCAGTTTTTCCTCCAGAGAAACATACACCTTCCCGTTTCTGATATCCACAGACAATCCCTCCTTCTCATATCCAAGCAGGGCATTCGATACTTTACGCCTGAGAGCAGCCACAGCCGAATCCTTGCGGGCCAGCACATCCTGTAATTCTATCAGACGGGCATTCTGTTCCTGGAGTTCAAACTGCATTTCATCAAGCTGGGTCCTTTCTTTCTGAAGTGAAGCCTGCAACAAACGCAGTTCGTCTTCTTTCTCCTGCAGCGCCTCCTGGACCGATTGCAACTCCCTGAGCAATCGCCCGGTTTCCTTGACATTACCCTTGATCATGGCTTCCTGGGCCTGTTGCAGATTATTATAATCACGACTCAACCGGTTGTAGCCTGCCTTCAGGTCCTTCCAGGCCTGATAACGTTCCATACTGTCGGCGATCAGTTGTTGAATCTGCCTTCCCAGTTTATCCACAGATGCTTTATATTCAGTATTCTCCATGGTATACTGCTGATTCTCAATTTTCAACCGTTCCACCTCATCCATACATTCCTGATAACCGTTTTCCAGGTCCCGGAACTGCCTGGCAGGCACGCAGGCAAAAGCCAGTAATGCGGTAAGTGGAAAAATGAGCAACCTGTTCCTTCGTTTCATAGTACTTGTTTGGGATTTCTTCCGGTTCAAATATAACAACAATAGCGAAATTTCGTGATTTGTCCCGGCTCTCCGTGACCAGAAATCCAACATGTAAAATAATATTATATTTGTATCGGAATTCATGGACGAACCGGAACATAGTTTGCTTGCCAGGATTGAATTTCCTGACGACCTCAGGAAACTGAAGGAAACCGACCTTCCCCGGCTATGTGGTGAACTCAGAGAGTTCATCATCGATGTGGTTTGTTCCAACCCGGGACATTTCGGCGCCAGCCTGGGGGTAGTGGAACTCACGGTGGCCCTGCATTATGTGTTCAACACCCCGGAAGATCAAATCATCTGGGATGTAGGGCATCAGGCCTACGGGCACAAGATTCTGACCGGAAGGAAAAAGGTCTTTCATACTAACCGGAAATACAAGGGTATCAGCGGATTCCCGAAACCATCCGAGAGTGAATACGATGCTTTCGGGGTGGGCCATTCCTCCACCAGTATTTCTGCCGCCCTGGGAATGGCCATAGCCAATCAACGATATTTAAATAACCCCAGTCAGGTGGTGGCTGTGATAGGTGACGGTGCCATGAACGCCGGTTTGGCATTCGAAGGATTCAACAACGCCGGCGATCTGAAACCCGACATGCTGGTCATTCTGAACGACAATAACATTGCCATTGATGCCAATGTGGGGGCACTCAAGGAATATCTGGTGGATATCACCACCTCACCCACCTATAACCGGTTCAAGAACGAGATATGGAATATGCTGGGAAAACTCAGTAAAATTGCTCCGCATACCAGGGAACTGGCCAGCAAAATTGAAGCCGGTTTGAAAACCACCCTGCTGAGGCACAGCAATCTTTTTGAATCACTGAATTTCAGGTATTTCGGACCGGTTGACGGTCATGATGTGATCCATCTTACACAGATCCTGCGTGATCTGAAAAAGATAAATGGGCCCAAGCTGCTGCATGTACTCACAAAAAAGGGGAAAGGATACCGATTCGCCGAAGAAAACCAAACAGCCTTTCATGCCCCCGGCATATTCGACAAAAAAACCGGAAAAATCATCCATGTTTCTTCCGGTAAAAACCTTCCGCCCCGCTACCAGGATGTTTTCGGCCATACCCTTATTGAGCTGGCGGAAATGAACGACAGAGTGGTAGGTATAACCCCGGCCATGCCCACAGGATGTTCCCTGAATCTCATGATGAAAAAATATCCGCAGCGTGCTTTCGATGTGGGGATCTGTGAACAGCATGCCGTTACGTTCTCAGCCGGACTGGCTATCGAGGGTATGATCCCGTTCTGCAATATTTACTCTACCTTCATGCAACGGGCCTATGACCAGGTCATCCACGATGTGGCCCTGCAAAACCTGCCCGTGGTATTTTGCCTCGACCGTGGCGGTCTGGTGGGGGATGACGGGGCCACTCACCACGGAGCCTTCGATCTGGCCTTCATGCGAATTATCCCCGGGATGATCGTATCAGCTCCCATGAACGAAGTGGAACTACGCAATCTCATGTATACGGCCCAGCTGGGAAAATATGGGCCTTTCTCCATCAGGTATCCACGAGGGAATGGGGTCATTGCCAACTGGAAGCAGGCATTTTCTGAAATCAAGCCGGGCACAGGGCGATTGATCCGTGAGGGAACCGATGTGGCTGTTCTTTCTATCGGCCATACAGGGAACATGGTGGTGGAAGCCGCCAGGCAGCTGGAAAAAGACAATATTCAGGTTCTGCATTACGACATGCGCTTTGTCAAACCCCTCGATACCCGTATACTGGATACGGTAGCCCGGAAATTCAACGAAGTGATCACCGTGGAGGACGGTTGTATACAGGGGGGATTCGGATCAGCCGTGATGGAATATTATAATGACAAAGGCCTGGCCGTTCAGGTCATGCGGCTGGGTATTCCCGACCGTTTTATTGAACACGGCACCCAGAAGGAATTGCAAAATGAGTGCGGTTTCGATACGGATAGCATCGTATCAGCCGCACGAACCCTGGCTAAAAAGAAACTACTCTCAAACGCCGGTTAACAGAAACCGTGCGTTCGGCCGTCACTCCCGTAATCGCGCTCTCAGATATCAAATTTTATACCCTGAGCCAGAGGCAGATCGGTACTGTAATTAATGGTATTGGTTTGCCGGCGCATATAGGCTTTCCAGGCATCGGATCCCGATTCACGTCCGCCGCCGGTATCTTTCTCTCCTCCAAAAGCCCCGCCGATTTCTGCCCCGGATGTACCGATATTGACATTGGCAATCCCGCAATCGGATCCGGCTTCTGAAAGAAAACGCTCGGCTTCCCTCAGGTCAAGGGTAAAGATAGCCGAAGACAATCCCTGCGGCACATCATTGTGCATCTGCAAGGCTTCATCCAGGATTTTGTACTTCATCAGATACAGTATGGGGGCAAAGGTTTCTTCCTGTACAATACGGTAATGGTTTTCAGCTTCCACAAGGGCAGGAACAACATAATTTCCTCCCGGATACTGTTCACCTTCCAGCACTTCACCGCCAAAGAGAATCCGGCCACCTTCTTTCCTTACCGCTTCAAGAGCATAGGTAAAGTTCTCCACCGCAAACCGGTCGATCAGCGGACCCACGAGCACCGACGGATCAAACGGATTGCCGATTCGCCCGGCCACCTGCTGATAAGCATCCTTCAGCCTGCGCTCCACCTCACTGTAAACCCCTTCCTGCACGATTAGCCGCCGGGTTGTGGTACAACGCTGCCCGGCCGTTCCTACCGAACCGAACACTATGGCGGGGATGGCCATATCCAGATCCGCCTTATCGGAAATAATTATGGCATTGTTTCCTCCCAGTTCCAGGATTACCTTTCCCAGTCTTTTCCCGACTATTCCTCCAACATGTTTCCCAACTGCCGTGGAACCCGTTACGGAAAACAGCGGAATCCTCCGGTCATCAAGGAACTGATCCCCCAGCACCGACGATTTGGCAATGAACAGGTTAAAAACCCCTTCCGGTACCTTGTTCTCTTCCAGTACACGGGAAATGATATTCATCGTGGCAATGGCCGTAAGAGGAGTTTTTGAACTGGGCTTCCAGAATATCACATCCCCCGCCACCGCAGCGATCATAGCGTTCCAGGCCCATACAGCCACAGGGAAATTAAAAGAGGTGATCAGTCCCAGAATACCCAGCGGATGATATTGTTCATACATCCGGTGGGCGGGCCTCTCAGAATGCATAGTCAACCCGCTGAGCAGGCGCGACTGGCCCACAGCAAAATCGCAGATATCGATCATTTCCTGCACCTCTCCAAGACCCTCCTGATAGATTTTCCCCATCTCAAGCGTCACCAGATAACCCAAATCGGCCTTGTATTTCCTCAATGCCAGCCCGATCTGCCTTACCACCTCACCCCTTTTGGGAGCGGGCCACTGACGCCACTGCAAAAAAGCTTCCTGTGCCTGACTAATCATTTTTTCATAATCCTCCCAGGTACCGTTCTTCACTTCCCCGATCAAAGAGCCGTCAACCGGAGAGACCGACATGGAGGTTTCACCCCGGCAATCCAGCCACCTTGTTCCGGACGATACGCCCATGTTCGTATCACGTATTCCCAGACTGGCCAGTACGGTTCGGCGATCCTGTTGTATTTCCATGGCAAATAGTTTTTTTGGTTTATAATGCATGTTTCAAAAGTAGAAAACTTTTTACGTATTCCCGACCTGTTTTACAACCGCTTTACCCCTGCTGGGTATTAAGTATCAGGATATTGATCGTCAAATGCATGATGATTTTTTCTTTGTTCTAATAAAACAAATCCCTATCTTCGCAGACCGACAGGTTCATTGATGTCTGGCCCAGGTGGCGGAATTGGTAGACGCGCTGGTCTCAAACACCAGTGGTAGCAATACCATACCGGTTCGATCCCGGTCCTGGGCACTTCTTTGAATCCTCCGTTGGAGGTTATTTCCTTGTAAACCAATGATAAATCAACAGGAACCTATATACAGGCCTTACGGGGACAAGCAGGAACAGTTTGACAGAAGGTATCTGGAGATGGCCCGCATCTGGTCACAGAACTCATACTGCCGGCGAAGAAAAGTCGGAGCCCTCATTGTTAAAAACAAGATGATTATTTCCGACGGATATAACGGCACACCGGCAGGTTTTGAGAACCAGTGTGAAGACGAAGCCGGGGGAACAAAACCCTATGTGCTGCATGCCGAGGCCAATGCCATCACCAAAGTGGCCAAGTCGAATAACAGCAGCGACGGAGCAACGCTGTACGTCACGTCCTCACCCTGCATGGAATGCTCCAAACTCATTATTCAGTCGGGTATCAAAAGAGTAGTATATTGCGACACCTACCGGAATGTGGAAGGGTTGGACATTCTGCGAAGGGCCAATATTGAAGTGGTTTATCTGGAACTGGATTAGAACACATGAGCACGAAAAATTCAAAAATATCGGTATGGCTTCCTCTTCTCCTGGCCCTTTTCCTGGCTGCGGGGATGCTGATCGGAATGCTGCTGGGAAAACCCGGAAGAAAACCATCCATGTTTATCTATCCACGCACTGACAAGATCAGTACCATTCTAAACTACATACGCGAAGAATACGTTGACAGCGTGGATATCAGCCATCTCGAAGAATCCGCCATCGTTCCCCTCCTCAGTGAACTGGACCCCCATTCGGTATATATACCGGCCGAAGACCTCCAGGCAGTGAATGAACCCCTGGAAGGCAATTTTGACGGAATTGGGGTGCAATTCAATATGCCTGAGGATACCGTGGTAATCATCAGCACCATTCCGGGAGGGCCATCCGAAAAGGTGGGAATCCTTGCCGGTGACAGGATCGTCCGGATCAACGATTCGCTGGTGGCGGGCGTCGGTTTCCCTCAGGACGATATTGTAGGCATGCTCAAAGGCCCCCGGGGAACCAGGGTGAAAGTGGGAATAAAAAGAAAAGGTGTACCCGAAGAAATTGTCTTTGAAATTACCCGCGACAAGATCCCTCTTTACAGTGTTGACGTGGCCTATATGGTGAACGACAGTACCGGCTATATCAAGATCAGTAAATTTGCCCGCACTACTTTCAATGAATTTATGGATGCCGCCTCCAGACTGAAAGAACAGGGTATGACCGGCCTGATCATCGACCTCAGAGGAAACAGCGGGGGTTACATGGATGCTGCAACGCACATTGCCGACCAGTTCCTTTCCGGAGGGAAGATGATTGTATACACGGAAGGACGGGCCCGTCCCCGCTCGGAAACAAGAGCTACCCACGGCGGTATATGCCTGCACGAGAAAGTGGTGGTGCTGGTAGATGAATTTTCCGCTTCTGCCAGCGAAATCCTGGCCGGTGCCATTCAGGATAATGACCGTGGACTGGTGGTTGGCCGGCGTACTTTTGGAAAAGGACTGGTACAGGAACCCATCCTCCTGGCCGACGGTTCAGCCCTCCGGCTAACCATCGCCAGGTACTATACCCCTACCGGAAGAAGCATACAAAAACCTTACAACAACGGAACCGAGGAATATTACAACGACTGGCAGAACCGCTATCTCCATGGGGAATTCACGGTTAGGGACAGTATCCGGTTTGCCGATTCCCTGAAATATGTCACGCCGGGAGGAAACGTGGTGTATGGCGGCGGAGGTATTATGCCCGATGTGTTTGTCCCGTTCGATACCACAGGTATTACCGATTATTTCATGCATGTAAGCAACCGGGGATTGATCTACATGTTCGCATTTGAGTATACCGACCGGCACCGTGATGAACTTGCCCGCTTCCATGAATGGAAGGAACTGAATGCTTATCTCGACAAGCAGAACCTGCTGCAGGCCTTCACCAATTATACAGGCCGGCAGGGAATCAGACCAAAACCATCTGAACTGCAAATCAGCGGGAAAATAATCCATACACAGATAAAAGCATACATTGCACGGAACATCCTCGATAACGAAGGATTTTATCCTCTTATTCACCAGATTGATGCGGCTTTTCTTAAAGGAAAAGAAGTGCTGGAAACCATGATGTAAGGCCTGCAAAAAAGATGCCCGGCAGGTAACCGGGCATCTCCAGGCACATCCTATGAAAAGATTAACATGATAGAAGGGCTCCCAGCATATTCCCTTCTCCCTGCCTGCCCCCAATAAATCCCACATATTGCCCTCAATATGCGAAACTGCGCCTGAAAAATTTCGCAGAAATCCGGCGGCAGTTAGGTGGCAAAAAGATATGAAATTTCCACATAAAATTCAACAAAAAACTGTAAATATTTTATACAATGTGGCAACCGGTCTTAAACCCTTATCTGCCGCATGAAACGAAGGAAATGTTGTGCCGCTACCTGTGGCTCTTCCAGAAAACCCATATGGCCGGAATTTTCCAGATAAACAGCAACCGAATCGGGAACCAGGGCATGGATTTTTTTAAATACCTCAAGGGGTATAAACCGGTCGTGCATCCCGTGTGCCAGCAGAACAGGAATTTTCAGTTCCTTTAATGTTTGGGTCCGGTCGGGCCGGTTTTTCATAGCTTCCAGAGCATAGATCACCCCTTCATCGGGAGTCTTGATGGCACGCTCCCTGATCGCTTCTATGGTTTTCTGCATCGTTTGCTCATGATGCAAAGCAAAAGTACTGGGTACATGCTGCCCCACCAGCTGGTTTTTCTTACCCTTTCTGATCAGCTCAATCCCCCGCTCACGGTTTTGCTTCTTTTCCCCCGTATCGGCAAAGGGTGTTGAATGGAACAAACAGAATCCTTCCAGTCGGGAAGCTTGCTGCCCGGCCATGGCTAGGGCCACATAGCCCCCCATGGAATGCCCGGCCACCGTAAATCGTTTTATCCCCAGCTTATCCATTAATTCAAAGACCATCTCTGACATACGGTCGATGGAAGGTTTCCCGCCAGATACTTCGGAATCCCCGTGACCCGGCAAATCGGGCACAATGACCCGGGCTTCCCCGGAAAGGGCACCGGAGAATTCCTCCCATATTTCACATGATTCCAGATATCCGTGCAGCAGCAATACATTTTTTTCTCCCCGGCCTGCCTGAAAATATGTGGTTCGGTGTCCACGTACGATCATTTGCTTCTTTTCCATGGCTTATCCTGTTTTTACTTAGTCTTTATGCATCAGGTTTTCAATTTCTTCCGGCACCATTGCCGTCCCGTCCATCAGATTCTCATTTCCTTCAGGTGTGATCAACAGATCGTTTTCCAGCCTGATTCCCACCTCCTCCTCAGGGATATATATGCCCGGTTCACAGGTAAGTACCATACCCTCTTTCAGGACAACGTGCCTGCCGCCTGTTTCATGTACATCCAGCCCCATGAAATGTGAAATCCCATGGGGAAAATACTTCCTGCACAGAGGCCTTGCCGGATCCTGTTTTTTCAGATCCTTCCCTGTATACAAACCCAGCCTGATGTGTTCCTCCTCCCACAATGCCCGTACTTTCCGGTTCACTTCTTCAAGTGTGGCCCCGGGAACCAGCAGAGTGGCAGCTTCGCGGTAAATTTTCAAAACCGACCGGTACAATTCACGCTGCCGCGATGTAAACCGGCCGTTTACCGGAACCGTCCGGCTGCAATCGGAAGCATACAAGTTGTATTCGGCCCCAAAATCCAGCAACAACAACTCTCCGTCCCGGCAAAGATCCCTGTTTGCCTGATAATGCAATACACAGGCATTGGCACCTGATGCCACCACGGGTAAAAACGCATGCCCTTCCGCTCCCCTTGCCAGACATTCCCGGGTCATCTCCGCCTCAATCACATATTCAGGTAACCCCGGTTTAATGACCCCCAGCAGGTGGTGAAAAATTCCCGAGGTGATAGCGCAGGCTTTTCTGATCCATGCCAGTTCTTCCTCTTCTTTTTGAAGCCGTAATTCCGAAATGACCGGAGCCAGCGGTTCCGGCTTATGCAGGGGATATTTTTCAAGCAATAGCCGGGAAATCCTTTCATCACGGGTAAGAAGTTCATCCGGTTCCCGGTAATGCATCACCCCGTTCAGGTAAATGTGCCTGCTGTGCAGCATCACTTCATGAAGCCGGCTTTCATAAAGGTTCAGTGGAAATACCGCTGAAATACCCGATATGCGGGACGCTGCTTCAGGCGACAGCTTCCTTCCTTCCCACACCTCGGTTTCTTCACGTGCCGGCAGGATAAATAACATTTCCTGCCGGGACCGGTCGGGGTGGTCAGGACACAACACCAGGATACTTTTTTCCTGCCTGATACCCGTGAGATAGAAAAAATCACTGCTCTGGCGAAAAGGGAAAAACTGGTCGCCGTTCCTCGGCATATGGTCGGCAGAATGTATAACCAGTGCCGAGGAAGGAAGCATTTTTTCAGCCAGCTTTCTCCGGTTGCGTACAAACAGGGAGAATTTGGTTTTATCTTCCATAATTTTTGTTTAGACTGCCTATAAATCAGTGTTATTTATGTTCCGGAACATAGAAAATACTCATTGGTTTCATTAGATTTGGTTTCCGGGCAAAATGTGTTTCCCTGCCAAGATAATTAACTTTAATCATATTCTCATGGGCAAACTATTCGGATCCTCCCTGGCACAAAAACTGGTCATGGCACTGGCAGGATTCTTCCTGATCCTGTTCCTCCTGGTTCACCTTTCGATTAATCTCCTTCTTCTTGGTGACAATCCGGAAACATTCAACCGGGCTGCTGCTTTCATGTCGGGTTTCTGGCTGGTGAAAATTTTCGAGGTAGTGCTTATTGGCGGTCTGCTCATCCACATCATCATGGGGATCACTCTCCAGATACAAAACTGGATAGCCAGGCCGACCAGGTATAAAAAAAGATATCCGTCGCAGACATCCTTCTTTTCCAAATACATGATCTGGACGGGAGGTATTGTTTTTATTTTTCTTTTTATCCATTTCCTGAATTTCTGGTTCGTTCGGCTGGGATTCGTTGAAGGCGACCACCACAACTTTTACGGTATGGCCCACCAGCTGTTCAGCTATATGGGCTATAACATCATTTACTGGATCTCATTCCTCATCCTGGGATTTCACCTGCATCATGCCTTTCAGTCGGCATTCCAGACATTCGGACTGAACAACCGGAAATGCACACCGGTAATTAAAACCATCGGTATTATTTACTCCATACTGGTTCCGCTTGGATTTGCACTGATTCCGTTTGTTATTTATTTCTTTAAATAATGTTTAAACAACAGGATATGTACATGTTAAACTCCAAAATACCGGATGGCCCCCTGGCCGAAAAGTGGACACGATATAAAGCTACCTGCAAATTGGTTAGTCCGGCCAATAAAAAGAAACTGGATATCATTGTGGTGGGGGCCGGTGCAGCAGGGGCGGCTGCCGCCGCTTCCATGGCCGAGCTGGGATACAATGTCAAGGTATTTGTATACCAGGACTCCTCCCGAAGAGCTCATTCCATTGCTTCGCAGGGAGGTATCAATGCAACCAAAAATTACAAGAATGACGGAGACAGCGATTACCGCCTGTTTTATGACATGATCAAGGGAGGCGATTTCCGTGCCAGGGAAGCCAATGTTTACAGGCTGGCCGAAATCAGCAACAATGTGATTGACCAGTTTGTTGCCCAGGGAGTACCGTTTGCACGGGAATACAGCGGGTACCTGGCAAACCGTTCATTCGGGGGGGTACAGGTTTCCCGCACATTTTATGCCCAGGGACAAACCGGCCAGCAATGTACCCTGGCTGCTTACCAGGCCCTGATGCGCCAGATCAAGGCTGGAAAGGCAGAAATGTATTCCCGTCGCTTTGTAATGGATCTAATTGTCATTGATGGTAAGGCCAGGGGGATCATAACCCGCAATCTGGTAACCGGTGAGATCGAACGTCATGGGGCACATGCCGTGGTGTTTGCCACCGGAGGTTTTGGAACCGTTTACTACCTGTCAACCCTGGCCATCAACTCCAACGGATCGGCGGCTATGGCTGCTTACAGAAAAGGAGCCTTTATGGCAAATCCAAGCATGGCACAGATCCATCCCACCAGCATTCCCGTTCTGAACGATTACCAGGCCAAGCTGACCCTCATGTCAGAATCACTCCGGAACGACGGCCGGGTATGGGTTCCGAAAAATAAGGGGGATAAGCGGAACCCGAATGATATTCCCGAAGAAGAACGGGACTACTACCTGGAAAGGAGGTACCCCGCATTCGGGAACCTGGTACCCCGTGACGTGGCCTCAAGAGCAGCTAAAGAAAGATGCGACGCGGGCTACGGAGTGGGAAGTACCGGACTGTCTGTATACCTCGATTTCAGAGATGCTATCAAAGCCCAGGGCAAACAGGCCATTGCCGATAAATACGGAAACCTGTTCGACCTGTATACCAAGATCACCGGCATGGATCCCTACACCGAACCCATGAGGATCTATCCGGCTTCGCACTATACCATGGGAGGATTGTGGGTTGACTATAATCTGATGACCACCATCCAGGGGCTTTATGCCATAGGTGAGGCAAACTTCAGCGATCACGGGGCCAACCGTCTTGGCGCCAGCTCCCTTCTCCAGTGTGCCGGCGACGGATATTTCATTCTTCCCGTTACCATCGGCGATTACCTTTCAGAAGAAATAAAAACTCCAAAAATATCCGTGGATGACCCGGCATTTGATAAAGCGGAAAAAGAGGCAGCCGATAAACTGAAAAAATTACTATCGATCAACGGAACCCAGACCGTGACCTCATTCCATAAACGGCTGGGACATATCATGTGGCAGTACTCCGGAATGGTCAGAAATGAGGAAGGATTGAACAAAGCCCTGAAAGAGGTGAATGAACTCAGGGAAGAATTCTGGAAAGATGTGAAAGTTCCTGGAAAGATCGATGAATTCAACCATGAACTGGAAAAAGCTTTTCGGGTAGCCGACTTCTTCGATCTGGCCGAGCTCATCATAACCGATGCACTCCACCGGAAAGAATCGTGCGGAGCACATTTCAGGGAAGAATACCAAACCGAGGAAGGTGAACCGCTCCGGAATGACGAGGAATACATGTATGTGGCAGCCTGGGAATACACAGGAGAAAAATCCGCGCCCAAACTACACAAGGAACCGCTCACGTTTGAAAATGTAAAAGTGACCAAAAGAAGCTATAAATAATAATTACGTAAAGGTTATTGACCAAATATTTTTTCGAAAAAAGCATCTGTCATGAAAATAACACTCGATATCTGGCGCCAGAAAAGCCCAAACGACAAGGGCAAATTTGTTAGATACGAACTGGACGGGGTTTCCAAAGAAATGACCTTTCTTGAAATGCTGGATTATCTGAACGATAAACTGATCAAAGCCGGGGATGAACCGGTGGCTTTCGACAGCGATTGCAGGGAAGGAATATGCGGCACCTGCGGATTGTTTATCAATGGCAGGCCCAATGGCCCTGTAAAAGGGATCACGACCTGTCAATTGAATATGAGTGTTTTCAAAGACGGGGATACCATCACGGTGGAACCCTTCAGGGCAAAGGCTTTCCCGGTTATCAAAGACCTGATCGTCGACAGGTCCTCTTTTGATAAGCTGATCCAGTCGGGCGGTTTCATTTCAGTAAATACCGGGGCGGCGCCGGAAGCCAATTCCATACCCATTAAAAAGGAAATAGCTGAAAGAGCATTTGATGCAGGGATATGTATCGGTTGCGGCTCCTGTGTGGCCGCCTGTAAAAATGCATCGGCCATGCTGTTCGTGTCGGCAAAAATCTCCCAGCTGGCCCTTTTACCCCAGGGACAGACAGAGGCAAAAGAAAGGGTCAGAACCATGATCAGGGAAATGGATAGACTTGGATTTGGCAATTGCACCAATACCGGTGCCTGTGAAGCGGAATGCCCCAAGGAAATTTCCCTGTGGAATATTGCCAAGATGAACCGGGAGTACTACAAAGCTACCCTGGGATAATCGCGGAAAAAACTATTTCGCCATTTTTTCAACCTCATCCACGGTTTTGGGAATGGGTTTCCCCAGAATCCTGTATCCATCTTCAGTCACCAGCACATCGTCTTCCACACGTACCCCGCCGAAATCCCGGAAAGCCTCCACCTTACCGTAATCGATAAATTCGCCGAATTTCCCTTCTGCTTTCCACTGGTCAATCAGGGCAGGAATAAAATAAATGCCTGGCTCAACGGTAAATACAAAACCGGGCTTCAGCCTTTTTCCGAGCCGCAGGGAAGCCAGGCCGAACTGGTCGCTTCTTTTGATTTCCTCATCATAACCCACATAATCTTCTCCAAGCCCTTCCATATCGTGAACATCCAGACCCATCATATGACCCAGTCCGTGAGGCATGAACAGGGCATGTGCTCCCCGGTTTACCGCTTCTTCAATATCCCCCTTCATCAAACCCAGCTGTTTCAGACCCGAGGCAATGGTAGTTACAGCCTGCAAATGCAGGGTTTTATTCGGCACTCCCGGCCTCACTCCCTGTATGGCCTTCATGTTGGCATCCAGAACAATCTGGTATATTTCACGCTGCCGGGCATCGAATTTTCCACCTACCGGCGTTGAGCGGGTGATATCTCCTGCATAATGCAAGGGTGATTCGGCTCCGGCATCCACCACCAGAAATCTTCCTTCCTTCAGTGTATTACCGTGATAATGGTTATGAAGCGTTTGCCCGTTGATCGTCAGGATTACCGGAAAGGCCACCGGATTTCCGTTGGCCAACGATATCCCCTCAATGGTTCCGGATATTTCCCTCTCTACCACACCGGGTTTGGCCATTTTCATGGCGGTAGTATGCATAATATAGCTGATATCCACAGCCTTTTCAATTTCCCTGATTTCCCCCTCTTCTTTTACCTCACGCAGGGCCACCACCGCCCTGATCAAAGCCTCCGAAACCATTGACTTGATTTCCGCCGGCTTTTTACCAAGCAGGTAAGCCAGCTGGATCACCGTCTCCCCCCGGTAAGGAGGAAGAAAATGAACCTTCTGACCCTTTGCCAGGGCTTTCTTGATCATATCGGGATAAGCCTTCAGGGGCATAGTTTGCGATATCCCCACCCGGGCAGCCCGTTCCGACATGGCCGGCTGCGGACCCATCCAGATTACATCATCGATGTCCGCATCGTTGCCGAAAATGATCTCCTGATCTTCATCCACATTGATCATGGCGTACAGATCTGGCATATCCAGACCGAAAAAGTACAGAAAATTACTGTCCTGCCGGAAGTAATAGGTATTGGCCGGATAATTCATCGCTGCTTCCGTATTCCCCGGGAAAAGCAGAACTCCGGAACCCATGGCTTCTTTCAGCCTTTTTCTTCTCTCAATATAAACTTCAGGTGCAAACATTTTTTTTGATTTTAATTAGATTCCGAAGTTAACACCAAAATTTATCATTCCAAAAACCGGCCGGTGATATCCGTTGTTCCTCCTGTATAACCGACCCGCCCCACCAGGCTCTCCGCACAGGATAGTTAAACATCTGAATATTTTTTCTTTCAACCTGCGAATACTATTGTTTAATTGCTTAATAATTATATCTTCGCAGATTGTACTTATTTTATTAACCACCCATTAACATCTTTTCAACAACATGCCTTACCGTCGCCTACCCAACACAGATCACGCAAGGCTCAGAGCACTTAAAACGGCTCTTGAAAAAGGCAGGGAACTACCCCCCTTTCGTCTGGCTTTTTCGCAAAAAGCCCTGCAGAAGATCAGTTCCTTCCTTCCCTCTTTTGAGAACGGCATCCAGTTGAACAGGCAAAATTATTCCAGGTATGTGGACAACGGGAAAAAATACCAGCAGGAATTGAAAAAGGCACGGTTATACCTGTCCCATTTTATCCAGGTAATGAATATGTCGATACAGCGTGGTGAACTTCCCGAATCAACCCGTGAGTATTTTGGCCTGTCGCCCGATGAAAAAGCCCTGCCCCCTTTGCAATCGGAAATTGATTTGATAACCTGGGGAGAACGGATCATCGGTGGAGAAAACCAGCGGATTAGAAAAGGGCTTTCGCCTATTACCAACCCTACCATGGCCATGGTAAGGGTATGGTTTGAAAAATTCATGGAAGGATACAGGTTTCAGAAGACCATGTTACAGAAGCAGGAACGCAGCCAGGCTAATCTGGCCAACCTGCGCAGTCAGGCCGACCGGATCATTGTGCAGGTATGGAACGAAGTGGAGGATCATTTCCGTGACCTGCCCGATGAAATGAAAAGAGAGAGAGCCGGTGAATACGGTGTGACCTATGTGTACCGGAAAAATGAGCGGGAGAAACAGAACGTGTACGGGAACGAAGAGAAAAAAACAGGTTAGGGAATTTGCTCCGGGTTCTTCCCCTTTCCCTGCCGGTACACACCCCATATCATCAACCCTGTGAGTATAACACTCAGCACACCCATCCAGTAACTTCCGGCAGTAGCCCCGATGTGCTCAATATCCTTGCTGACCACTCCCCGTTCCATCAGGAAATAAAAAACAACAATCACGGCATTGTTTAAAAAATGCGACAATATGGGAAGCCACAATGTGCCGCTCCATACCAGCAGGTAACCGAACCATATGCCCATCAGCATACGAGGGACAAATCCGAAAAACTGCAGGTGCAGGGCACTGAACAGAACAGCGGTCACGATAACGGCTGCATGAATATTCCTCCACCACTCGGTCAGAAGCCTCTGTATCACCCCCCGGAAGAGCAATTCCTCCCCAAGTGCCGGTATAACGGCCACAATCAGCAAACTGATCCATAATCCTCCGGGCCGGTCAAATTCCAGAAAAGCTTCTGTCAGCCGGGTAGCTTCTTCTTCCCTGGACCGCATCCATTCTTCAACACCTTCCAGAAAATCAGGAAAACGAACGGCCATATTCCAGTCTGCCAGTACATTGATCAAGGGGATGGCCACGATCAGTACCAGTCCGCCGCTAATCCATACAGGCCAGCGGGGACAACGCCCGAAACCCAGAAAATAGCCCGGCTTACTGCTCAGCAGATAAGCCATAAGCAGGGAAGGAATAATAAATAAACCCAAAGATTGTACTACCTGCAGAAACCGGAGCATATCGATAATACGCGGATTATCCGGATCGGAAAAACCTTCCAGGACCACTACAGGATCAGCCCCGTATACCAGCATAACCAGCAATGTCCCGATCACACTGAAAACCAGAAACGATCCCAGAATGATGACCAGGCTGATCAGCAAACGGAAAGGGGTGGTGGTATTCTCAAATAAACCGCTCGCCATTTCTCGATTTTCTTAATTTTGCACCAAATCTAAGAATATTTTTTCAATGCCCTTTTCGGGAACCATATCTCTTCCTCCCCGGGCCCTGCTGCTGGCTCCCATGGAAAACATCACCCATGCCGTTTTCCGCAGTCTTTGCAAGCAGTACGGTGCCGATATGGTCTTTACCGAATTCGTTTCCGCCGACGAACTGCTGCACAACCGGCGCCGCACCCTGGAAAAACTCATCTTCCGGCAGGAGGAACGCCCGCTGGGAATACAGTTGTACGGCCACAGGAAGGAACAAATGACAGAAGCCGCCCGGCGGATCATGGAATATGAGCCCGACGTGCTGGATATCAATTTCGGCTGCCCCGCCCGGAAAATCGCTCGCCGGGGAGCCGGAGCCGGAATGCTGAGGAATATTCCCGCCATGGTGGAAATATCCGCCGCACTGGTTCGGATTGCTTCATGTCCCGTTACCGTAAAAACCCGGCTGGGCTGGGACCGTGATCACATGGATATAGTTGAAATAACCCTTCGCCTGCAGGATGCCGGAATCCGGGCCATCACCATTCACGGCCGGACAGGAGACCAGGGTTACGGGGGAATAGCCGACTGGACATTGATCGGTGAAGTAAAAAACCATCCCGGCGTGAGTATTCCCGTAATCGGCAATGGCGATATCCAAACCCCGGAAGATGCAAGGGAAAAGTTTGAACAAACCGGTGTAAACGGCATTATGATCGGACGGGCAGCCATCGGGAAACCCTGGATTTTCAGGGATATTCGCGAACACCTTCTTACCGGCACCATCCCTCCTTCCCCCGGTCTCCGGGAACGCATAATACTGGCTTCGGAACAGCTTACCGATTCAGTTAAAACAAGAGGCATTCCCCGGGGTGTTTACGAAATGCGCAGCCACCTGATCCACTATTTCAGAGAGTTTGAAGTTTTTCAGCATTACAGGAAAGAAATGATCACCTGCACCGATCCGGAAAAAGTCCTCGCACTGATGAAAAAAATGGCAGAATAGAATGCCTGTTTCGCAAAACATCAAACACGGTATTCTCCCCTTGGCATATTTTCTTATTTTTAATGGAATATTCCAAGAATATCAACCATGAAGAATGCAAACCTCCACATGCTCATCCTGTGCACCTTGCTATTGATAACAGGATGGAAGGGATTATCCCAGGAAAACCTCACCATTGAAAAAATCATGCGCGATTCGAAATGGATCGGCGTTTCCCCTGAAAACCCGGTATGGTCGGATGACGGTCAAACTTTGTATTTCAGGTGGAATCCGGAATCAGAACCGGAAAGTGATCTGTATGCCGTCAGGCTGAATCAGACCGAACCATTCAGGGTAGGTGACGAAGAAAAAGAAACCGTTCCGGACCGGTCGGACAGCTACAACAGCGACCGGACAAAAAAAGTATTTGTCAGAAACGGCGATGTGTTCCTGCATGACCTGGTGACAGGCGAAACACTGCAGGTTACCGCAACAGCCGGGAATGAAACCTCCCCCGCCTTCAACGGGAAGGAAGACAAAATTGTATTCTCACTCGACCAGAATCTCTATGCCTGGGATATAGAAACCGGACAGCTGACCCAGCTGACCCGCTTCACCCAGGGAGAACCCCCTCCCGAAACCAGACCCTACACCGATGAAAATGAGGAATGGCTTTATAGAGACCAGTTACGACTGTTCGAATACCTCAGGAAGAAAAAAGAAGAAGGGGAAAGAAGAATGGAATGTAAAGAAACCAAACAGGGCCCACCCTACACCCTGTATACGGGAAAAGGACGGGTTGCTGACGCCAGGCTCAGTCCCTCCGGGCGCTATATTACGTACATCGTTTACGAAATGCCGCGTAACTCCAAATCCACTCTGATCCCCCATTTTGTCACAGAAACGGGATACACGGAGGAAAGTTCCGCCCGGCCCAAAGTAGGAACCCATTATACCTCTGGCTCACAGTTCCATATCTATGATACCTGTCGCGATACTTCCTATTGTCTCATCACTGCAGATATTCCCGGACTACCCGACCCACCCGATTACTTGAAAGATTACCCCGGCAGGCAGGGTGCCGAAAGGAAAGAACGGCAAGTGATGTATCACCCACTCATCTGGTCCCCCGACGGAGAAAATGCCGTGCTCCAGATCACTTCACTCGACAACAAAGACCGCTGGATTATGCTGGCCGATCTGGAAACTGGACATATGAAACTACTCGACAGGCAACGTGACAACGCCTGGATCGGAGGGCCCGGGATCGGTCAGTGGAACGCCACGCTTGGATGGATGCCCGATGGCAGGAAGGTTTTCTTCCAGTCGGAAGAATCGGGGTACTCTCACCTGTATACGGTACATATCAAAACCGGCAAAAAGAAAGCCCTTACCCGGGGCGAATTCGAAATTTACGATCCCTTCATCTCCCGCGATAAAAAGTGCTGGTATTTTACTTCGAACGAAGTGCACAGCGGTGAAAGGCACCTGTACCGTATGCCCCTGAACGGAGGGAAAGCGGTAAGACTCACCTTCATGGAAGGCAGGAATGATGCCCGGTTAAGCCCCGATGAATCGATGATTGCCCTGATCCATTCGGAATCGAACCGGCCCGAAGAGCTGTATCTGATGGAAAACCGGGAAGGGGCCGAACCGGTCAGAATCACCCATTCATTCACGGAAGAATTTCTGTCCTATCCCTGGAGAAAACCCGCCTTTATCCGGTTTAAAGCCCGCGACGGGGTTATGGTGCCTGCCAGGCTGTACCGCCCCGACAATCCGGTGCCGGGCGGGCCGGCCGTCATATTCGTTCACGGGGCCGGTTACCTGCAGAATGCACACAAGTGGTGGAGTTCCTATTCCAGGGAATACATGTTCCATAACTTCCTGGTTGATAACGGATATACCGTGCTCGATATCGATTACCGGGGCAGCGCCGGATACGGGCGTGACTGGCGTACAGCTATTTACCGCCACATGGGAGGAAAAGACCTGGACGACCAGGTGGACGGAGCCCGCTGGCTGGTTGAAACACAGCAAATCGACCCGGAAAAGATTGGTATTTACGGTGGTTCATACGGAGGATTCATCACCCTGATGGCCATGTTCAAAGAACCCGGTGTGTTTGCTGCCGGGGCCGCCCTCAGGTCGGTAACCGACTGGGCCCATTACAATCACGGATATACTTCGAACATACTGAATATACCGGCAGCCGACAGCCTGGCCTATGTGCGCAGTTCACCCATCTATTATGCGGAAGGCCTTGAGGGCGCCCTGCTGATGTGCCATGGCATGGTAGATGATAATGTGCATTTCCAGGATATCGTCCGTCTGGCTCAGCGCCTTATTGAACTTGGAAAGGAAAACTGGGAACTGGCTGTTTATCCGGTAGAAAGTCACGCTTTTACGGAACCCAGCAGCTGGACCGATGAATATAAAAGAATATTCAAATTGCTTGAAGAGAATCTGAAATAATCATATATAATATTTCTTTGTGTTTATCTTTTAATTTTTATTCTTTAGCACTAATATCAATACTGCACAAATAGCCTACTACGTAGTTATCTACGTAGTTATCTACGTAGTCATCTACGTAGTTTCCTGATTGGCTCCCATTTCAGGTTCAAATACCCCGGCTGCCAAACAGCATGATGATTTTATTAACCGGTTAACCGGATTCCCACTTCACAGGTATTTGGCGGAAAGCTGAAGCAGCATTCTGTTGTGGGGTTGCCTGCCCTGGCAGGCGCCGTTTCATAAATGGGAACGGAGCGAAAAAGTGAATGGCGGGAGAGATATTCTTCTCATTTCATAACGGAAGGGCAGTTCGTTTTCACATCGGGACCACAGTTTTCTGCACAACCTGTCTCAGAATTCCCTTGATTCTCCGGGGTGCGGGTGATCAAGGGTATAATGCAGCCCCCGGCTTTCTCTTATATCCTGTGCCATTCTGATCACCAGATACCCCACATTGATCAGGTTCCTGAGTTCACAGAGCCGTTGCGACATGGTGGATTTCTGGTACAGCTCCTCCGTTTCCCTGTAGATGATTTCAAGCCGGCTAAGGGCTCTTTTCAAACGCAGGTCGGAGCGAACGATACCCACATAATGACTCATAATCTGTTGCGTTTCCCTTAAATTCTGGGTAATCAACACCATTTCCTCGGGATGGGTGGTCCCTTCATCATCCCATGGAGGAATGTTTTCCTGAAAAGAATACTCATTCAGGTGACTCCGGGCATCCTTTGCAGCCCGGTGGGCAAACACCACGGCTTCCATCAAAGAGTTGGATGCCAGCCGGTTGGCTCCGTGTAAACCCGTGGAGGCACATTCCCCGAGAGCATACAGGCGCCCGATGCTTGTACGCCCTTCCCGGTCTGTCTGAATTCCACCGCACAGATAATGGGCGGCGGGAACAACAGGGATCATATCCCGGGTAATATCAATGCCCAGGCTCATACATTTCCTGTATATTTTCGGAAAATGGTCTTTCAACCCTTCCCTGTCCAGGTGGCGGCAATCAAGATAAACAAAATCCTCCCCTCTTACTTTCATCTCATGATCAATGGCCCTTGCCACCACATCACGCGGAGCCAGGGAGCCCCTCGGATCGTATTTCTTCATAAATTCCCCGCCGGAGGCATTTTTCAGAACAGCCCCGTATCCCCGTAAAGCTTCTGTAATCAGAAAAGAAGGCCTTTCTCCCGGATTATACAATGAGGTAGGATGAAACTGTACGAATTCCATATTTTCAATAACTCCCTTCGCCCTGTAAACCATGGCAATACCATCCCCAGTTGCCACGGGCGAATTGGTGGTGGTCTGGTACAGGTGCCCCAGCCCTCCCGTAGCCACAACAGTAATCTTTGACAGAGCCGTAATCATCTGGTTGTTTCTGACATTCAGAATATACGCCCCGTAACACTCAATATCCTGATGGGAACGTTTCACCAGCTTCCCCAGATGGTGCCGGGTAATCAAATCAACTGCGAAGTGATTTTCCAGTATCTCAATATTCGGATGTTCCCTTACCTTTCTCATCAGGGCCTGTTGAATGGCTTCCCCGGTATGATCCTTGAAATGCCATATCCGGCGCTCAGAATGTCCTCCCTCCCTGGCCAGATCGGGACCCCCGTTTTCATTCCGGTCAAATTCCACTCCCCATTCCACCAGTTCCCTGATCCGTTCAGGGGCTTCCCGCACCACCATACGCACCACCTCTTCATTGCACAAACCGTCACCGCATATCAGGGTATCTTTGATATGCTTTTCAAAATTATCGGGAGGGACAGCCACAGCTGCAATGCCCCCCTGAGCATAGTTTGTATTGGTTTCTTCAAGGGTCGATTTGGTTACCAGAAGTACCTTCCCGGTATCAGCCACTTTCAGGGCGAAACCCATCCCCGCCAGTCCGGTGCCCAGCACCAGGTAATCTGCTCGGTATATCATATTATCCGTAGTTCCATAAAAAAGCAAAGATAGGGAATCATCCCGAATGATCCCTTTGAAAAAAATGTGCTCTTCAGATTATTCCGGCCTACCGATCATTTTTTCCGTATATCCGGTAAAGACCGCATAAAGTTGTTATTTTTGTCGCATTACAATAAATCACCAGATGGTATGGCGCAGGAAGATCTTTTCAAAAAGCTCATCGCCCATTCGAAAGAATACGGGTTTATTTTCCCGTCGAGTGAAATATACGACGGCCTGGGTGCCGTGTACGATTACGGCCCTTACGGAGTAGAATTGAAGAACAATATCAGGAAATACTGGTGGGATGCCATGGTCACCATGCATGAAAACATTGTGGGTCTGGATGCGGCCATTTTCATGCACCCCGATGTATGGAAGGCTTCCGGCCATGTCACCGCTTTCAACGATCCTCTCATCGATAACAGGGATTCCAAAAAACGGTACCGGGCCGATTCGCTCATTGAAGAACACCTCGAAAAACTTTCAGCTAAAATTGAAAAGGAGGTGGAAAAAGGCCGGAAACGATTCGGTGAGGCATTTGACGAAAAAATGTTTTATGAAACCAATCCCAGAGTCCTGGCCTACCGGGAGAAATACGACGAGATACACCGCAGGTATGTTCAGGCATCCGAAAAGGAAGACCTGAAAGAACTGCGGCAGATCATTCTTGATTGTGAAATTGCCGATCCCGTATCGGGCAGCCGGAACTGGACGGAAGTAAGAAAATTCAATCTGATGTTTGAAACAAAGCTGGGTTCGGTGAGTGAGGATGCCAGCACCATATACCTGAGGCCGGAAACGGCCCAGGGAATTTTTGTGAATTTTCTGAATGTGCAGAAATCGGCACGCATGAAAATCCCGTTCGGCATTGCACAGAGCGGGAAAGCCTTCAGAAATGAGATCGTGGCCCGCCAGTTTATTTTCCGCATGCGGGAATTCGAACAGATGGAAATGCAGTTCTTTGTCAGGCCCGGAGAAGAAATGGAATGGCACAGGATATGGAAAGAGCGGCGTATGAAATGGCACAGGAACGTGGTGAATCATCCCGAAAAGTTCAGGTTCCATGAACACGACAAGCTGGCCCATTATGCCAATGCGGCTTTCGACATTGAATACGAATTCCCCATCGGGTTTAAGGAAGTGGAAGGCATTCATTCCCGCACCGATTTCGACCTTACCCGTCACCAGGAATATTCCGGGAAAAAACTGCAGTATTTCGATACCGAAACACGTGAAAGTTATGTGCCGTACGTGGTGGAAACATCGATCGGTCTGGACCGTACCTTCCTGCTGATCCTTTCCGATGCCTATGCGGAAGAAAAAGCACCCAGTGCCGAAGGAGAAATGGAAGACCGCACCGTACTGAAAATTCATCCTGTACTGGCTCCCGTAAAACTGGCCGTACTGCCTCTGGTAAGAAAGGACGGCCTCCCTGAAATCGCCCGCAAAATCATGAACCAGGTGCGTTTTGATTTCAACTGCCAGTATGATGAAAAAGACAGTATCGGCCGAAGGTACCGCCGGCAAGATGCCATTGGTACCCCTTTCTGCGTAACAGTGGATCACCAGACAACCGTTGATCAGACCGTAACCTTGCGTGACAGAGATACCATGCAGCAAGACCGGATCCCGATAGAACGTATCAGAGAGCTGCTCGCGGAAAAGATCAGTTTCCGGAAACTGCTGGAAATGATATGATGCGACATGAAAAATGTCTTGATCCTGACATACTACTGGCCACCCACCGGAGGAGCAGGAGTGCACCGCTGGCTGAAATTTGTGAAATATCTCCGGCGCTTCGGGTGGGAACCCATCGTATATACTCCGGAGAATCCCGAACCACCCCTCCTGGACCCTTCTCTTGAAAACGACATTCCCCAAGGCCTTACCGTGCTGAAAACCAGGATATGGGAACCTTATTCTCTGTATAAAAAGTTCGTGGGCCGTCCTCCCGATAAAGGATTCCAGGCAGGTTTCCTCTCCGAGCAGAAAGTCCCGAAAAGAAAACAGGATCTTTCCGTCTGGATCAGGGGAAACTTTTTTATTCCCGATGCCCGGAAATACTGGATCAGACCCTCGGTAAAATACCTGTCCGCCTATTTGAAGGAGGTTCCTGTTCAGGTGGTAGTTACAACCGGTCCGCCTCACAGCCTGCACCTCATCGGCCTGAAGCTGAAACAGAAGCTGAACATTCCGTGGGTGGCTGATTTCAGAGACCCCTGGACCGGCATTGATTTCTATTCCCGCCTGAAACTGACCCGGGCTGCCGACAGAAAACACCACCGGCTTGAGCAGCAGGTGATCATGCAGGCCGATGCTGTGATCACTGTCAGCCATGGGATGAAAATCGATTTCCGGAAATACCGCCAAAACGGCATTCATGTGATCACCAACGGATACGATCCTGAGGATATCCCTTCCGTTCCGGTGGAACCGGCCGGAGATTTTCTCATCACCCACCTGGGATCGGTAAATGCCGACCGGAATCCGCATGCTTTCTGGAAAGCCGTGTCCGAATCCCTTCAGGAAAACGAACCGTTTAAAAAACACCTGAGGATCCGCTTCATAGGAAAAACAGATGTCACCGTCAGAGCAAGCATCCTGGAACACGGCCTGGAAAACTACGTGGAACTTTGCCCCCCGGTACCTCATGAACAGGTATTCACCCTGCTGAAGCAGAGCCGGCTGCTGTTTTTACCCGTAAACCGGACTCCCAACGCAGCGTCCATTCTCACAGGGAAGTTATATGAATACCTGGCTGCCGGAAGGCCGGTACTGGGTATCGGACCAGAAGACGGTGAAATGGCTCGTATCCTGGAAGAAACCGGAGCGGGGCGGGTGTGCCACTGGGACAGCCCGGACAGAATAAAATCATTTTTAGAGGAAATCTTTGAAAAATACCTGGCAGGACAGTCCCCCTCAATTCCGGTGAACACCGAAAACTATTCGCGGGTAGAACTGACCCGAAACCTGGCAAAAATCCTTGATCAAACTGTTGACTTGTTATGAAAAAAATCATTTCTGTTGTTGGAGCACGACCGAATTTCATGAAAATCGCCCCCCTGCACCGGGCCTTTATCCCGCACGCCGGTGTGGTAAAACATATGATCTGCCATACAGGACAGCATTTCGACGAAAATATGTCGAGGATCTTCTTCGAGGAACTGGAGCTTCCTCAACCCGATTTCTACCTGGGTGTGGGCGGAGGAAGCCACGCCGAACAAACCGCCCGCATCATGACGGGCTTCGAAAAAGTATTGCTGGACGAAAACCCCGACCTGGTCGTGGTTCCGGGCGACGTAAACTCGACCCTGGCTGCCAGTCTGGTAGCATCCAAAATGGGTATTCCCGTGGCACATATCGAAGCGGGCCTGAGAAGTTTCGACCGCACCATGCCCGAAGAGATCAACAGGATGGTAACCGATATTCTGGCCGGGTATCTGTTTGTCAGTGAACCCAGCGGATTGACCAATCTCAGAAAGGAGGGAATTTCAGAAGAAAAAATGTACCATGTGGGCAATATCATGATCGACAGTCTGGTACATTACCTCCCGAAAACCGAAAATACAACTGCAATGAACAACCTGGGTTTGCAAACCCGGGATTATGTGCTGGTTACATTCCACAGGCCGAACAACGTTGATTTAAAGGAAAAACTCAACGAACTGGTTCACTTTCTGAACAGACTTTCGGAAAGAAAGAAAGTGGTATTCCCGGTTCATCCCCGCACACGCATCAATCTGGAACAGTACCGACTGATAAAGGAACTGAAAAGCCGGGTGATTCTTACAGAACCCATGGGATATATCGATTTCCTCAGCCTGACACGCCATGCCCTGCTGGTGGTTACCGACAGCGGAGGCATTCAGGAAGAAACCACCTGGCTGGGCGTTCCCTGCATCACGGTAAGAGACAATACCGAACGGCCGGTAACCGTCGACAGGGGAACCAATGTGCTGGCAGGAACCAATCTGCACCGGGTACAGGAACTGGCCGGAGAAGTACTACAGGGGAAAACGAAAAAAGGCGAAATACCGGAATACTGGGATGGGAAAACAGCGGAAAGGATTGTACAGATCCTGCTCCGGAAACTATAAATCGGAATGAAACCTTCCCCGCAAAAAATATTGATGGTCCTTGACCGGGAATTCCCCCCCGACCTGAGGGTGGAAAATGAGATGGAAAGCCTGCTGGAAAGAGGGTATGAAGTGCATCTGGCCTGCTATACAAGAAAAGGGAAACCCCGGGAAGACCACTGGAGAACCGCCAGAATTTTCCGGAAACCCATCTCAACATTCTGCTACAAAAGCAGTGTGGGAGCCCTGAAATTCCCGTTTTATTTTAACTTCTGGCGATCCTTCCTGGATGCTCTCTGCAGGGAAAACCGGTACAATGCGCTACATGTACACGACCTCCCCCTGGCACAGGTGGGATTCGAACTGAAAATGAAATACGGCATGCCCCTGGTACTCGATCTTCACGAAAACTGGCCCGCCCTGCTGGATATTGCCGAACATACCCAGGGACTGTTGGGAAAGCTGCTTTCTTCCGGCAAGCAATGGCGGGCTTATGAAAAGGAATACTGCAAAAAAGCCGACCGGGTGATCGTGGTGGTGGATGAGGCCGGAGAAAGGTTGGCCGGACTGGGATTGGATCGCAGGAAAATATTTGTGGTCTCAAATACCCTCAACCTGGAGCATTTTCGGGCAGATTATCAGGAACCCGCAAAAGACAAGCTGATTCTTTTTTATGCGGGCGGTCTGAATTACCACCGGGGACTCCAGGTAGTAATAAAAGCCCTGTCAATGGTAAAACATAAACCTGCCGGGTTGAAATTCTGGATCATGGGAGAAGGAAGGTACCGGGAAACCCTGGAGAAAATGGTAAAGGACCTGGAGATTGAAAATAACGTAATTTTCTTCGGGGAAAAGCCCTATTGCCAGATGCTGGAGTATCTTTCAAAATGCCATTATTCCCTTATTCCACATCTTAAATCAGAACACACGGATTCAACCATACCACACAAACTTTTTCAGTACCTTTTTGCCGGGAAACCGGTGATTGCTTCTGATTGCACGCCCATTTCGAGAATTATCAAAGAAGGAAATTGTGGTTATATTTATAGGGATGATCAACCCGGAAAGCTGGCAGAAATAATTAAGAATCTCGACCCGAAGCGTGACAAAAACCTGGGCATAAACGGAAAGACCCTGGTGAAAGAAAAGTATACCTGGGAAAAGGAATCTGCCAGACTGTTAACTATTTACCAATCCTTACAGGTATCCACAACTTAATGAATTTAACAAATTCTATTGTACATAACTAAAAACACACTGACTCACCAACCGGTTCATAAACGGTGCTTTAATTAGAGAAGAAACAAAAAACATGGGGTACCATTCGGATAATAATCGGAAAATTGCACTCATTGGTCCTTTCCCCCCTCCCTATGGTGGTATTTCTATACATATCCAGCGAATGACCAGGCTTTTGCCGGAAAATTCCTTTGATTTATACAACACCAGTAAAGTCTCCTACCCCGGTTATTACAGGTTTTATGGCAAAATCAAATATATAAAGGCGCTGGTATTCCTGTTCAGAAAGTACAGGTTGATCCATGTCCATGCCACCGATAATATTTTACGTATTGTATTTGGATTTATCGGGCTCGCCAGAAGGAATATATATATCCACCTCCACGGGATGAGCCATCTTGATTTCCTTGAATCCAACCATCCGGGAGGATGGCTCTTACGAAAATTGATCCCCCGTTTACACATTCTTGCAGTTAATAATGAAATTGCCGGAAGGGTATCCCTATACCGTCCTGCTTCTGTCAGGATTGCCGATGCATTTCTGCCACCTGTGCTGAAACCAGAAACCCTTGAGAGGGTTGTGCTTCAACACAGAGATTTCTTTTCTCCGAATCGTTTTATTATCTGCATGACAGGTTGGTTTTCCTCTTATCAGGGCAGGGATTTATACGGATTTGATATGGCGGCTAAAATGATTCAACAACTTCATAAGGAAGGACGTAAAATTTTTCTTGTGGCATGTACCAATGGAATCAGAAACAAGAATGTATATTCACATTTTCTAAATTATATCAAAAAAAAACATATTGAAAACCATGTTCTTGTTATTGAAAATGCCGCTGAGGCATGGCCCTATATGCTTCTTTCAAATGCCTTCATAAGACCGACCATTACCGACGGGTCTTCTGTTTCGGTCAAAGAAGCGATATGGCTGGAAGTTCCGGTTATTGCCAGCGACTGTGTCAAACGGCCCGGGGAAGTGATTCTTTTTAAAAACAGAAGCGTCAAAGAATTGATTGAAAAGGTGGTTCAACTGGAAACCCATCAACCGGTAAATGCTTATTCAAGAATGGAAAAAGCAATGAAAAAGGACTTTACCTGCTCCCTGATAAAAGATGTGTATGGCTTATAATGCTTGAAATTAGGAAAAATGAAAATATCCTTCCCAATTTCATTCAACAGGCAGATTCTCTACAGAAAAGACGAAATAATCCGCCTGTGTGAAAACAAAAAGGTTCTTCACCTGGGATTTATACAGCATTCTCACCTTTATCAGAAGCTGATTGAAGAAGGAAACTGGCTGCACAACAAGATAGGTATGGTTGCCAGCAAGCTGGTAGGAATAGACTTTTTAAGGGAAGAAGTAAACCGTATCAGAGAAAAATACAACATGGAATGCTATTACGGTGATGTTTGTGCACTTGATCAATGTGAGCACCAGGATAAATACGATGTAGTTGTCTGCGGAGAACTGATTGAACACTTGGAAAATCCCGGCCTGGCCCTGGAGGGAATTAAGAACTACCTGAACCGGGAGGGCATCCTGATCATTACCACACCGAATCCCTGGTCGTGGACCCGACTAAAATTGTTGAAAAGGGGAATTTTAGAAAAAGAATGGCTAAATCCTGAACATACCTGCTGGTTTTCCTATGGTACATTAA
>DQWH01000074.1 GCA_011042635.1 Bacteroidota bacterium
ACTAAGCCCAAACCTTCCAAACCCGCAGGTTCTGCAACAAAAAAATCCACCCAGAAAAAGACCTCCTCGCAGGGGCAGAAAATCGCTTCTGCGGGCGGCGGACCGAAGCGAATGTCTGCTTCCACCAAGAACAAGTAAAGGAGGGTGCATGGATAACAGGTATTCCCTGAATCAGCGTGCATTTCTTCCGCATGACAGGAAGGTGGAATCGTGGGAGTCGGTCAGACCATTTTTTGAGGAACTGGCGAAACGGAAGATAGCCACACCCGTTCATCTGGAACGGTGGCTGGCCGACCGCAGTGCCCTGCTTTCCTGGATGGAAGAGGAGCTGGCCTGGAGGTACATCCGCATGAACTGTGATACTACACGCGAGGAACTGGCCCGCCATTATGAGCAGTTCATCACCGGGATCGAGCCTCATATTCATCGGTATACCCATCTGTTCGATAAAAAACTGGTTAACAGTCCCCATCTGTCACGGCTCGATAAGAAAAAATACGCTGTATTGATCAGGGCTGCCAGAAAAAGAATGGAGCTTTTCCGGGAAGAGAACATTCCCCTGCTGGCCGAACTGCAGGTGGAAGAGCAGGAGTACGGGAAAATGATGAGCGGGCTCACCGTGTTTTACCGGAACCAGGAATACACCCTTCAACAGGCGGCTAATTTTTTACGGGATCCCGACCGTGAGGTGAGAGAAACTGTATATCGGCTGATACAGGAACAGAGAATTTCGAAAGCATTCCCCCTGCAGGATCTGTTTACCCGGCTGGCCCGGAAAAGGTACAAGATTGCACTGAATGCAGGTTACAGGAATTTCCGGGATTATCAGTTTGACAATCTGGCCAGGTTTGATTACCGTCCGGAAGACTGCATGCAGTTCCATGAAACGGTTCGGCACGAAGTGATGCCTCTGGTGGACCGGATACTTGACCGGAGGAAAGAACAGCTTCGGTTGAATGAACTACGGCCCTGGGATATGGATGTGGATTCTGCCGGGAAACCGCCGCTGGTTCCTGCTTCCGGATCGGACGAGCTGTTGCAGAAAACCATAGCCTGTTTTTCGCAGGTTCGTGAAAAATACGGTTCGATGCTGAAGCAACTGGCCGAAAGAGGGTTTCTCGATCTGGATTCGAGAAAGGGGAAAGCTCCCGGCGGATTCAATTACCCGCTGTATGAGTCGAATGTCCCCTTCATCTTCATGAATTCAGCCGGGAATCTCCGTGATCTGGAAACCCTGGTGCATGAAGGCGGACATGCCATTCATTCGATCATGACTTCCCGTCTCGAACTGATCGATTTTAAGGAACTGCCTGCCGAAGTAGCCGAGCTGGCTTCGATGTCGATGGAACTCATCAGCATGGAACACTGGGATGTGTTTTTCCCCGACGAGGGTGACCTGCGCAGGGCCAGGATCCATCAGCTCGAGGGAGTGGTACAGGTACTCCCGTGGATTGCTGCGGTGGATCATTTTCAGCACTGGGTGTACCTGAATCCGGAGCATCAGGAAACGGAACGACTTACCGCCTGGAACAGGATATACCGACGTTTCAGTTCCGACAGGATCAACTGGAGCGGACTGGAAGAGCATTTTGTATATAGCTGGCAACGGCAGCTACATATTTTTGAATTGCCTTTTTACTATATTGAATACGGCATGGCACAGCTGGGAGCCATTGCCCTGTGGAAGCATTATAAAAACGACCCGGAAACCACCCTGGACCGTTTCGAATCAGCCCTGCGCCTGGGGTACACTGCTACCATTCCCGAGATTTATGCCACGGCCGGGATACGGTTCGATTTTTCGCCGGAGTATATCCGCAGTTTGCTTGATTTTGTGTGGAAAGAACTGCAATCACTCTACCTCTGAATTTCCTGCCTCCTTGTTTTTCGGACGAAGGTTCTTCTTGGCCTCTTCCCACAGAAGGTCCATGTCGTCGAGGTTCATATCTTTCAGGGAACGTCCCATTTCCCTGGCTTTTTCCTCCAGCCGGGTAAAGCGGTGTATGAATTTCTGGTTGGTGCGTTCCAGTGCGTTTTCCGGATTGATGCCGTAAAGCCTGGCGGCGTTGATCAGGGAGAAAAACAGGTCGCCGAATTCTTCTTCCAGCCTCTCCGGGTTTCCCGAGCCGATTTCTGACCTGACTTCGGCTATTTCCTCAGCAACTTTTTCCCACACATCTTCTCGTTTTTTCCAGTCGAAACCCACTCCCCGCACCTTGTCCTGAATACGGAAGGCCTTGATCATGGCCGGAAGGCTTCCGGGTACACCGCCCAGCACTTTCCTGTTCCCGTTCTTATCTTCGCTGATCTTCAGATGTTCCCAGTTTTCCTTTACTTCATCTGATCCGTTGACCCGGGTATCTCCAAAGACATGAGGGTGACGGTATATCAGTTTTTCACTGATGGAACGGGCCACATTACCGATATCGAAAAGATTTTTTTCCTCGCCGATTTTCGCATAGAATACAATATGCAGCAGCAGGTCGCCCAGTTCCTTTTTCACCTCTTCATAATTGTTATCCAGGATGGCGTCGGCCAGTTCATAGGTTTCCTCAATGGTTAGCGTACGCAGGGTTTCCATGGTTTGCTCCCTGTCCCACGGGCATTTCACCCTGAGTTCGTCCATAATATCCAGCAGTTCCTCCAGGGCTTTCAGCTTTTCTTTCTTTTCCATGATTTTTACATTTTCCTGTCAGAAAACCTGACACGTACCGTTGAGCCGACCTTCAGGTTCAGCAATTCGCTGGCATTTCCGTTATGAATGGCAATTTCCAGCAATCCCAGGCTGTTAAACAGGGCGAGCATTTCCCCTTCCGGGGCATCGGAATAGGTTTTACTGACCGTTTTGATCTTGAAATAATTGCTTTGAACGAGGATTTCATAGGGGCGCTCCCTGCTTACCCGTCTGAACAGTTCTTCTGATATATTGGTAATGGCATTCCGGTAGGAATCGACGTAGATCACACTTCCGTTGATTACCGATTCGTCGATGGTGGCCCGTATGGGGGTGCGTTTTTCAAAGGTTTCCACAACTTCACCCAGTCTGGCGGGATCAGTCCCTTTCATCAGCTCACAGGCATAACCGGTCAGTTCAAGTACCTGTTCCAGGGGGGATTTATCGGGAGGATCGTTTACCGGTATCCTGATCACCTTTTCCGGCTCATCATGGAGCAGCAGTCCGAATATTCCGTTGTCGGCCGAAAGAAAGAAATGTCCTCCCGCACAGACAATGAGCCAGCCTTTTCCCGGTTTGGGCAATGCCTGTACCCCGATCAGATGCACCGTTCCGGGAGGGAAATGGAAACAGGAATTCCTCAGAACAAAGGCTGCCTGCGACAGGTTAAAAGGCGGGATCAGATGGGAGATATCCACCAGGGTAGCATCCGGGCAGGACGTCAGAACTTTGCCTTTTACTGCTCCTGTATAATAATCTTGCTGGTTCCAGTCGGTGGTGAGGGTGAGAACAGGCATTCAGATGGAAAAATATTGCATTTTGTTTTAAATGGTTCGGAAAAATGACCTTATTTTGCAGAAGCCAAAATTAATGAATTATATCGAATTCTTTTATGATGGAGAGAATCATATATCTTGAGGGGGTGGATCCGGTGCAGGTGTTCGGGGTGAATAATACCCTGCTGGGAAAGATCACGGGGTATTTTCCCAGGATACGCATCATTGCCCGGGGAAGCGAGATCAAAGCTGTGGGGGAGCAGGAAGAGCTGGACCGTTTTGAAGAAAAGATACAGGAACTGATCGATTATTTGCACCATCATAATCAGCTGACAGCGGAAGAACTTGACATGCTGATGCTCGATAATATCCCCCGTACTCCGGCCGGAAAAGCTGCAGAAAACGCGCTGTTGTACAATACTGCCGGCAAGCCGATCAGAGCACGTACTCCCAACCAGGAAGCCCTGATCAGGGCCTACGCGGAAAACGACCTGATTCTGGCTGTTGGACCGGCAGGTACCGGGAAAACCTATACTTCCATTGCTCTGGCGGTGAGAGCCCTGAAGAACCGGGAGGTAAAACGCATCATTCTTACCCGCCCGGCTGTGGAAACCGGTGAACACCTGGGATTCCTGCCGGGCGATATGAAAGAAAAGCTGGATCCGTACCTTCAGCCCCTGTACGATGCCCTGAATGATATGATCCCCTTCCGTAAACTGACCGGGTACCTGGAAGATTTCACCATTCAGATCGCACCCCTGGCTTTTATGCGGGGAAGAACCCTGGAAAATGCGTTTGTAATTCTTGATGAAGGGCAAAATGCCACCGTGAAACAGGTGAAAATGTTCCTGACACGCATGGGACAGCATTCCAAGTTCATTATTACAGGGGATGTTACCCAGATTGACTTACCCGACAAACAGCGATCGGGTTTGCTGCAGGCGATGAAGATCCTGATGAACATTCCCGGGATTACCACAGTGGAGTTCGGTCAGGAGGATATCGTGCGGCATCCCCTGGTACGGCACATCGTCAGAGCATATGACGATCTTGATAAAAAAGAAAAAAGTGAAGAATCCAAACCCGGAAAGAACTGACCCTCCTTTTAACGGAAGATTATGGAAAAAGCCCTGATAACAACGGATTTTAAATTTCCCGGACAAAAAAGTTTTTACAAAGGCAAGGTGCGGGATGTATACAATGTGGACGACCGCTTTCTGGTGATGGTGGTTACCGACAGGATTTCTGCTTTCGATGTGGTGCTGCCCCGCGGAATCCCGTATAAGGGGCAGGTGCTGAATCAGATAGCTGATAAGTTTCTGGATGCTACCGCCGATATTATACCAAACTGGAAAATCGGGGTGCCTGACCCCAATGTAACCATAGGTCATTTCGTTCAGCCATTTAAGGTGGAAATGGTTATCAGGGGCTATCTGTCCGGACATGCCTGGAGGGAATACCGGGCCGGCAAACGGGAATTGTCCGGAGTGCCTTTACCCGAAGACCTGAGAGAAAACGATCCTTTCCCGGAACCCATCGTTACTCCCACTACCAAGGCGGAATTCGGTCATGATCTGGATATTTCCAGGGAAGAAATCCTGAAGCGGGGCCTGGTCAGTGAAGAGGAATATGACCTGCTGGAAGTATATACACGCCAGCTGTATAAGCGAGGCAGCGAAATGGCTGCCGAACGGGGACTTATCCTGGTAGATACGAAATATGAATTCGGGAAAAAAGACGGATTGATTTATCTGATTGACGAAATCCATACCCCTGATTCATCGAGGTATTTCTATGCCGAGGGATACCGGGAACGGCAGGAGAAGGGGGAACCCCAGCGTCAGCTTTCCAAGGAGTTTGTGAGGGAATGGCTTATGGAAAACGGATTTCAGGGTAAAGAAGGACAGACGGCGCCCGAAATGCCCGATGCTTTCGTACGGCAGGTCTCTGATCGATATATTGAGCTTTACGAAAACATCACCGGCGAATCGTTTATCAGGGAAGATACCACCCACATAGAGAAAAGAATAGAAGGACGTATTCTGACTTTTCTGCGTGAGCAGTTATGACGCATCCTGAACCGGTAAACCGTTTTAACAGTACTTGTCAACAATATGACGCAGGTGGTCCTGCAGCACGGGCATTTCGGTGAATGGCCGATGTGAGAAACGTTTTTTCTCCTGCACCTCCGCCAGGGTTTCCTCGTCACCGGGTTTGAAGTGTAGCTGCTTTCGGGTTACTTTCAGCAGCAGGGGCATTTCTTCGAATACAAAACCGTATATTTCCCTGAGAAGTTTTTCCTGCTGGTCTTCCAGTTCGAGGATCTTCAGGGCTTCGCGGAACGCCTCGGTATGTTCGAACCCCCTTTCCTTTTTGAAGTACAGGTCTTTTCGTTCGTGGAACTGATGGATCAGCATAGGATCGAGCACCCGGGTCATATCAAGGGTGAATTCCATGAAACGGTGAAAAAGGTATTCTGAGGCTCCCAACCGGGTATCACTGAGCCGGGCCAGCAGGGCCCTGGTGCGGTGCCACTTCCTTAGTTTCCTGATGTGCTGGAACCGTTCCATGCCGGGATGCAGCAGATCGGCAGCCTGGTCAAGCGCATGCATGGCTTCGGTTTCGTCCATGCGGTCAATGTGTATTTCTGCTGCCTTGATCATCAGGTCGAAATCCACCATGTCGGGATGTTCCTGGTTCAAATGATCCGTAATATATTTCAGGGCAGTTTCCCGGTTACGTTCTTCCAGCAGGTCGGCCATGGTCAGATGCAGGTTCCTGAAATAGGCATTATGCAAGGGAGCCTGTTTGATGATGTCATGCAGGTAGTCATGGGTTTCTTCCCATGATATACCGGGCTCTCTCCGCATGTAGGGGATCAGTTTGTTCATGCAGGTGACCAGGGCCGTATTTCCCGCTTCCAGGTATTCCCCGGCGAGTTTCTTCAGAAAACCAATGGCTGCTACGTATCCCTGTTTCTTCCTGATCCGGGTGGCCTCGATCATCAGCTGATGGACATCGGCGTCTGGGGCCTTGGTCATGTCCTTGTCGGGACGGCGGATTCCCAGATCCAGTGTGCCCTGCAACCGGGATCCTTTTCCAGACCTTTTCCGGAAAAATTTTCTGAAGAAGGAGATCATGGATAGGTTCTGTTGGATCAACTGAGGCAATTTAGTAAAAAATAGCGTTCTGGCAATGAGTCGGTCAAAGTGCGGTGTTTCAACAGGCAAAACAATCTATATTCTTTTTAAATAAACCGGAGAATCCTGTTCTTCCCGCTTTTTTTACTCAGAGTCATATGCCGTTGAAAGAGATGTATGTTATATAAAACTACCAGAAGGAGTCAATGGTTTGGTAATTTATATATTTTTAACCACCAAAATCGAATGAGGTCTGGACAGTCATATCCTTTTAAAACATTAAACAGCCTGTTATGAGGGTTCAGCGTATACCATCTCCCCATACAGAGAAAAAACCGGAGCCGGAAGTAGATCTGAGCCTGCTCGATCCTCTGATCAGCAAATATCGGAACAAAAAGGGGAATATGATCCCGCTTTTGCAGGGTGCGCAGGCAATATACGGTTATATACCGCGGGGGGCCTTTCTCAAAATTGCCCGGGAAACCGGTCTGCTGCTGAGTGAAATGTACGGCGTGGCCACTTTTTACGCTCAGTTCAGACTTCAGCCGGTGGGCAAATACATCATCCGGGTTTGTCACGGTACTGCCTGCCATGTACAGAATGCGGGTTCTATTACCGATGCCCTGAAGGAAGCCCTGGAAGTGAATGACGGAGAAACCACTGCCGACGGGATGTTTACCCTGGAATCTGTGGCCTGCCTGGGATGCTGTTCACTGGCTCCGGTGATGATGATCGGGGAAGAGACCTATGGCAAGCTGACCGGCCGCAACGCGGTGAAAGTGATCAGGGAGATCCGGATCAGAGAAAGCCGGGAAACCGATAAAACCAAGCAGTCATGACCACAGATCAGCCAAGGGTAATCGTCGGGCTGGGCAGCTGCGGGATTGCAGCGGGTGCTGCCCGGGTATATGAGAAAATCAGGAATCTCAGAGAAGCGGAAAATCTTTCCTTCAGCCTTGAAAAAACCAGTTGTGTGGGGATGTGTTACCGGGAACCCCTGGTCGAGATCATTGACGAAACAGGGTCATACCTTTACGGCAACATCGACGAAGACCGGGCCCTGGAAGTGATCGAACGGCACATCGTGCGGCATGACCCGGTGAGGGAATATATGGTCAGGACCGATCTGTTCCGTACCGTTGATCTGGATTTCCTGAAAGGACAGGTGAAAATCGCTTTGCGAAATTGCGGCATGATCGATCCGGAAGATATTACACAATATGAAAACCGTGGGGGTTACGAAGCCATCGCAAAAATTGCCCGGGAAAAAATTTCTCCGGAAAAGGTGATTGGCGAGATCATGGATTCGGGTCTGCGGGGCAGGGGAGGAGGAGGATTCCCTACCGGACTCAAATGGAGGTTTGCCAGAAACAACCCGGGGGATGTAAAATACATCATTTGCAACGCCGATGAGGGCGACCCGGGAGCTTTCATGGATCGTTCCCTGCTGGAAGGAGATCCGCATTCCGTGCTGGAAGGAATGATTATCGGGGCATATGCCATTGGTGCCTGTGAAGGGGTGATATACTGCCGTGCCGAATATCCTCTGGCCATCAAGCGCTTGAATATTGCCCTGGCCCAGGCAAGGGAGAAAGGATACCTTGGAAAAAAAATTGCTGGGATAGACGGTTTCGATTTCGACATCATGGTCAAGGAAGGTGCCGGCGCTTTCGTGTGCGGGGAGGAAACCGCTTTGATCGCTTCCGTGGAAGGAAAAAGGGGCATGCCGCGCAAACGTCCTCCTTTCCCGGCCGAATCGGGTTTATGGAAAAGCCCTACCAATATCAATAATGTGGAAACCTGGGCCAATGTGCCCTGGATCATCAACCACGGGGCGGCTGAATATGCCGCATACGGTACGGAAAAAAGCAAGGGTACCAAAGTATTTGCCCTTACGGGGAAGATCAACCGGGGGGGACTGGTGGAAGTGCCCATGGGGATCACCATCAACGACATTATTTACAAGCTGGGCGGGGGAATACAGGAAGGAAAAAAGTTCAAGGCGGTTCAGCTGGGCGGGCCTTCCGGAGGATGTATCCCGGCATATCTGGGCGATACCCCGGTGGATTATGAATCGGTCAATGCCACCGGCGCCATTATGGGATCGGGAGGTATGGTGGTGATGGACGAAACCACCTGCATGGTGGATATGGCAAGGTTCTTTCTCGATTTTACCCGGAAAGAGTCGTGTGGTAAATGCACCATGTGCCGCATCGGAACCAAGCGCATGCTGGAGATACTCGAACGGATTACCGAAGGAAAAGGAGAGGAAGGAGATATTGAAAAGCTCGAGGAACTGGCCCATCTGGTGAAAGAAGGTTCTCTGTGCGGTTTGGGACAAACGGCACCGAATCCCGTACTGACCACCATCCGGTATTTCCGTGATGAATACGAAGCCCACATCCGGGAAAAGAAATGTCCTGCTATAAGCTGCAAGGCACTCCTTACTTATACGGTCGATCCGGAGAAATGCACGGGATGTATGGTGTGTGCTAAAAATTGTCCGGTGAATGCCATCAGCGGAGAACGAAAGCAGCTCCATTTCATCGATCAGGAGTTATGCATAAAGTGCGGAGTGTGTTATACTAAATGTAAATTCGACGCCATTCTGTTAGATTGATAAATCTTTTCATTACGGTGAATGAAAACGGATTGAATTCATGGAAGAGATCAACGTCATACTGAACAACAAACCCGTAAAAGCCAGGGAGGGTATGTCGGTGCTGGAGCTGGCCCGGGAAAACGGATATACCATCCCCACTCTCTGTCACGATCCCCGCCTGGAACCGTTCTCATCCTGCTTCCTTTGCGTGGTGGAAATTGAAGGGATGAAGGGGCTGCAGCCATCCTGCTCCACCCGGGTGAAGGAAGGGATGGTTATTGTCACCGATAATGCAAAAATCCGGAAGGCTCGCCGAACGGTGCTGGAGCTTATGCTCAGCAATCATTTTGCCGACTGCATGGCTCCCTGCAGGCAAAATTGCCCCGCAGGCGTAGATGTGCAGGGTTATATTTCCCTGATTGAAAAAGGCCTGTACTCGGAAGCCATCGCCCTGATCAAGGAAGTGAATCCCCTGCCGGCCATTTGCGGACGTGTTTGTGTGAGGCCCTGCGAACTGGCCTGCCGGCGAAACCTGCTCGGTGAGGGAGCCCCTGTGGGAATCGATTACCTGAAACGGTTTGCCGCCGACCGCGATCTGGCAAGCTGCGACCATTACCGGCCTCCCGTGGCTCCTGCTACCGGGAAAAAAGTGGCTGTGATCGGAGGAGGCCCCGGTGGTCTTTCGTGTGCATACTTTCTGCAGCAAAAAGGCCATCAGTGTGATATTTATGAAGCTGCTCCCCAACCGGGAGGCTGGCTTCGTTATGGAATACCGGAATACCGGCTTCCGAACGACGTCCTGGACCATGAAATCAGCACCATCACCGAACTGGGCGTTCAGATATTCTGTAACCGGAAACTGGGAGAAGATCTTACTTACGAAACCCTCCAGGAGGAATACGATGCCGTGATCCTGACCATCGGCTCCCAGAAAGGAACCCTGGTAGGCTGCGAGGGGGAAGATGCCCTGAATGTGTTTCCGGGCATCGAGTTTCTCAGGAACATGGAGATGACCGGGCAGCGGGTGGATCTGCGTGGAAAAACCGTAGCCGTGGTGGGAGGGGGGAATACTGCCATGGATTGCTGCCGGACCTCGGTCAGGTGCGGAGCCGATAAGGTGTATGTGATTTACCGGCGTACCGAAAAGGAAATGCCTGCCAACCCCATCGAAGTGCATGAATCGAAACTCGAAGGGGTGGAATACCTTTTCCTGACAAATCCCAAAAAGATCAATAAGAACGAGAAGGGCGAGGTCCAATCCGTAACCTGCCTGAAAATGAAGCTGGGCGAGCCCGATGCATCGGGACGCCGGCGGCCTTTGCCTGTTGAAGGGTCGGAGTTTGATATTCCGGTAGATTATATTCTGGCAGCCATCGGGCAGAAAACCGATGTGGCTTTCCTTGACGAAGTCAACCGGGTTGCCCCCGTGCCCCTGAAGATCGACCGCTGGGGCAATATCGAAGCCGATCCACAGACCCTGCAAACGAATATCCCTTCGGTTTTTGCAGCAGGTGACGGGGTTACCGGACCCGCCACCATTATTGAAGCCATTGCCCAGGCAGGCAAAGCCAGCCGGTCATGCCACCAGTTCCTGACAGGCGAGCCGGTTGAACCCGCCGGGGAAGAATTCATCAGCCGGAAAGAGAATTTCCGTCCTCTGGTTCCGGAAGACCTGGCCGGGAAATATATGAAGCACCTGCGGAATGAAATGCCTACCCTCAGTCCCGACCGGAGGATGAATTTTAAAGAAGTGGAGCTGGGATATCCCGATGAAAAGGTAGCTGCTGATGAAGCATCCCGTTGCCTGGAATGCGGCTGTTATGCTTATTTTTCATGCGATCTGAAAAAATATGCCACCGAATACGGTGCCACACAGAAAGCATACGGGGGAGAGTTCCGGGAATATGAGGTGGATTTTTCTCATCCCTTTATTGAAATAGATAACAACAAATGCATCCTGTGTGCACGTTGTGTAAGGATATGCCACGAAGTGGCGGGAGCCGATGCGCTGGGACTGATAAACAGGGGATTCGATACCCTGGTGGTTCCCAGCATGGGAGGATCGCTTAACGATACCTTATGCGAGAGCTGCGGTTTGTGTGTTTCCACCTGTCCCACCGGTGCCATTACGGAAAATAAACCCTTCAAGCCAGGGCCGGTAAAAACCGAAACGTATACCATCATATGCCCATACTGTTCGGTAGGATGTACCCTGGATGTACATCATCGCGGAGGGTTCGTCATAGGAGTGGAAGGCGGGGAAGGACAGGCCAACCCCGAAGGAAATATTTGCCGCTATGGCCGGTTCGGCTATCCGTATATGAACGATCCGGAACGGATCACCACTCCGCTGCTCCGGCGGGGTAACGAATGGAAACCCCTTGGTTTTTCCGAGGCATTTCGCCTTATCGCTGAAAAAGTGAAGGAACATGCCCCGGAGAAAACAGCCCTTATGGGCGGGGCCAGGTTATCGAATGAAGAACAATATCTGATCCAGAAACTCGGAAGAGCCGGTGTGGGAACCCCGCATACCGGCAGTTACCATTACCTGGGTACTCCGCCTGAAACGGGCGGGCTGGTGTGGGGGACCACTCCTTTTGAAGAACTGAAGAATGCCGGGAAAATATACCTCATTGGAAGTGAACTGAACCGTGATCATCCCGTGGTGGGTTTCATGGTCAATCAGGAAAAGGTACTGCATAATAAACCCGTGATACAGTGTACCAAAAGGGAAAACAGCAGCATGACGCACAAGGTGTACAGGCAGTACCGTATCCATTCCTATCTGCATTTTCTGAGAGCGCTGAATTATATGATCCTTGATAAAGGGTTGGAAAACAGACTATTCCTGGGTGATCGGTGCGCCGGAATGGAAACATACAGGAGAGAACTGTTCAAGCAGGATTTTAACGCATTGCTCGAAAAGTCGGGTTTTCAAAAGAAGGAAGACCTGGAAGCATTTGTCGATGAATACATCAAAGAACAGCATGCGGTGGTTATCGGTTCTGAAAATGAATTATCTCCGGCCGCCTGCATGGAACTGAAAAACCTGACCCTGCTTACGGGAAAATTCGGGAAAACGGGCAGCGGTCTGATCCTGTTGAATGAAAAGAACAACAGCCAGGGGTTGTTTGATATGGGGCTGCACCCGGAGCTCCTGCCCGGGAATGTTGCGGAAAACGACAGCGGTCATCTGAAAAGAATTCTGGAAAAATGGAATGTGAAGGATATTCCCCGGAGGAACGGGACGGATACCCGTGAAGTATTCATGAAAGGTGGTTTCAGGAACATGCTGGTGTTCGGGGAAGATCCGGTCGGGTGTGCCGCTGATCCGGGAAAAATAAAGAAACAGCTCGGCCAGCTGGCTTTTCTGGTGGTGCAGGATTATACTCTCACCGAAACCGCCCGGATGGCCCACCTGGTGCTGCCGGCATCGCTGCCGTATGAAACGGGCGGGTCGTACACCAGCGCCGGACACCGTATTCAGGAGTTTCCCCGGTACAGGGATCCGGTTTCCGGCATGGATAATGTGGCCCAGCTTCTGGAACTGATGAAAGAATTCGGTCTGGACGCTCTCCGGGATGCTGAGGAGGTGAAAAGCGAATGGATGTCGCTGCTTCCCGCAAAGGAAGAACAAAAGATCAGCCTGATCTTTGCCCGTGAAGACAACGCCCGGGATTTCCGGTACGGAGTGGATGCGGTAACAAAAAATTTTGAAGACCGCTTTACACTTTTGGATAAAAATCACGTATTTTAATCCGAAAAAATGAAAACTTTTCAGGATATCGACGAAGTGCTCCGGTTTGCCATGAATGAGGAGCAAAAGGCGGTGGATTTCTATACCGCTCTGGCAAAAGAGGCCAGAACGGAGGATATGAAGAAAATTTTCGAACAGATTGCCAGGGAGGAAGTAGGTCATAAAGCCCGCCTCAAGCGTATTAAAGAGGAAGGAAAATTCACATTTGATCAGGGTCAGGTGACTGATTTGAAAATAGGCGATTACCTGGTAGATGTGGAACCCTCACCTGACATGAGCTACCGGGATGCCCTGGTTCTGGCCATGAAAAAAGAACAGGCCACCTATAAGTTGTATATGGATCTGTCAGAACGTGCTCCTGCCGGGGATCTGAAGAAGGCATTTCTCGACCTTGCCAGAGAGGAATCAAAACATAAACTCAGGTTCGAGCAGGAGTACGATGATTACGTACTGAAAGAAAACTGAAGTCTGCACGGGGCTACCTATTTCCCCATCCCCGCCCGGAACGATTCCCGGGGTAACAGGGAATTGTTAGAGACAGATACTCCGGGTGCCGGAAAAATTTACTAATTTGCGGGCCTAACCAGGATGTTCCGCATGAACTTTCGCCTGCCCGAGAAAGGACTGAAAAACATGAGACATGTATTGTCTTTGGTGATGCTGGTTTACCTGATACTTCCTGCCATGTCCCAGGTGGAACCTGTTCGGGTGGAAAAATCGGTAAACAGGGTGATGATCGACGGAAAGCCTTATTATATTCATATCGTCAGGCCCGGAGAAACCCTGTATTCCATCAGCCGGGCGTATGAGGTTTCCCAGGTGGAGATATCACGGGAAAACCCCGTGATCATGATGGGCCTGAAAGCGGATATGGTTCTGAAGATCCCTCTGATACATTCCGAACCCGATCCCAGGCAGGCATATCAGGATAGCCTGGCAAATTTCATATACCATCGGATGGAACCCGGCCAGACCGTTTATTATCTGTCAAGGGAATATCAGGTAACTGTTGACGATATTATTCACTACAATCCCGGCCTGTCGATTGATGATATACCGGTGGGGCAGGTCATTCGCATTCCCCGGAAGACTTTTCTGTCGCCGGTGGAGGATTTTAGCCAGCAGTTGCCTGAATATATTTATCACCGGGTTAAGCGCAGGGAAACCCTTTCTTCGCTCAGCCGGAAATATCATGTGCCGGTAAGGTTGATCAGGCAGGCAAATAACGGTTTGCCCGGCGGATTACGTGCCGGTATGGTTATCCGGATCCCCCGGGAGGAGCCGGTTACGGGAACTATGATAGGAGTTGCCGCGGTGGATTCAGCCGCGGTGGATTCTGTTTTTACCGAACCGGGCCTGGGAAGTGATTACGAAGAATTGATGCTGATCAGGGAATGCCGGTCGCTGAGCATATCACCCGGAAGAAAAAGAGTGAATGTTGCCCTTTTTCTGCCATTTTATCTCGAAGCCAATGATGAGCGTTCCTATATTGATTCCTCGGAAGTGGACCAGCGCGGGGAAAAAATATACAGGACCATTGAACGCGATCCCAACTGGATCTATCCTCGCTCCTATAATTACATTGAGTTTTACGAGGGTGCCCTGCTGGCAGTGAACCGGCTGGTGGAACAGGGCCTTTCGGTGAATCTGTATGTCTACGATACGGAGCGTGACAGTGCTACGGTGAGGGCTTTACTTGACCGGCGGGATATGAGGAATATGGACCTGATCATCGGACCGGTTTTCACCTCCTATCCATCCAATTTCCAGATGGTTGCCCGTTTTGCCGGAGATCACCGGATTCCGGTAGTCTCGCCCCTGTCGCCCAATAACCAGGTGTTACAGGGGAATCCTTATGTGTTTCAGGTGCAGACTACCCTCACCAGTGAACTGGACATGCTGGCAAGGTATATGGCGAAATTCAGGAATACCAACCTGGTACTGGTGCATGAAGGTGACAGCCTCCGGATGCACCAGGTGGAATATTTCAAGCGGAACCTGTTCAACCGGCTTTCTTTCCAGTCCTTTGCCCACGAAATTCCTTTTAAGGAAGTACAGTACGAGCGTCGGCATCCTGCCCTCGATACGGTAAATACCTTAGAACATGCCCTGTCATCGCAGTTGGGAAACGTGGTGCTGGTTCTTTCCGAGGATGAGCCCTTTGCTACCCGCGTAGTCAGCAATCTATACAACCTGTCGAAGGAGTATGATATTAAGCTGGTGGGAATGTCTGCATGGCAGCGATTCGAGAATATAGACCTGGATGCATTCTTTGAACTTCACTTGAGGCTTTTCAGCAGTAATTTTATCGATCTGAATGAGCGTGATGTACTTGAATTTCTGGCCGCCTTCCGCGAAAGATACCATACTGAACCGCCTCCTTTCAGTTTTGCCTGGGATGGATACGATATCATGAGTTATTTCCTTTCTTCTTTCCTGAAGTACGGAGAAGATTGCTACTATTGCCTGCCCTCCCACCAGGAGGATCTCCTGCATACGGAATACTATTTTACCCGCCAGGATCTTTCCGATGGCTTTGAAAACCGGAAATTCTGGCTGCTGCAGTATACTCCTGAACTGACTATCCGGAAGCTGGACTGGGAACCGGAAGATGTCCGGTTTATTCTTCCCAGGTACTGAGCGGAAAACATACCTGAATTATACTCCTGTACGGGAAAATGCGTTGAAGAACTGGATTCGTGCCAGAATCTCCGATACCGCCGCCAGTAAAAAGGCCAGTGCCGGCAGAAGAATGATCCCATGTATCCTTATCCCAGGTGGCGATTGGGAAAAAGTGAGGTACAGGTACAGGATCCCTGCCAGGGCTCCCGTCAGTGCTTCAATCATAAAAACGGGGTTGCGGAACCCTGCCATGCCCGGCCAGGTAATTTGATTTATCAGGTTCAGGAGGATCAGGACGAAAGCTGCCGACGAAAAAATCCTTCCCCATGTGTTTTGGGGCTCGGGAATCAGGCCGGCAAACAGAACGAAACCCGTTCCAGCCAGCAGGGCTGTGAGCACGAATGCCGACGGTGTATGAAAGGTATTCCATGCGGGAACGGTTTCCAGCATGTACAGTTTTGACATGGAGGCAAGAAGAAATACGGCCGACAGGGTGCATCCGGCCCTGGGCAAAACAGGGGCCTGTGGCATTTTGTGCGGAAAGTACCCGGAGAGGTTGACCAGGGCAAGAAAGAAAAGGAAAAGCGAGAGAGCCAGAATTTCCCGGCTGAGCCAGGAACTTCCCAGATTGTTCAGGGCATGAAAAAAATGCCGTGGATAACCCAGATGGAAAAAAGAAATGATCAGGGAAACAATCAGGATGATGAATACGGTAAGGTAGATTTTCCTGACCAGGTGCTCCGTTTCCTGAGTCACGGCAAAGGAGGGGTTCAGCATGATCAGTTCAGTTGTCAGCCAGATTCCTGCCCCCGACTGGGCGAGCAGCCCGAATATAACCAGACTCCATATGTGCTTATCCAATTTCCACCTCCTCCCTGTTGATGATGTGGGGGTCTTTGTTCCTGCCCTGTGCATGATCCGGATGCGGACGCACTATCAGGCGGGGCCTGGTAATTTCCGGATCGGGCAGGGGATAAATGTTCTCCTGATCCCCGTATTTTTCCAGAAGGTCCTCGTACCGGCCGAAGTCAAGTGCTCTCATGGGGCAGGAACTGACACATTGGGGTATCTTTCCCTGATCAATATAGTCACAGCACAGGTCACATTTGCCCATCAGCCCCTTTTCTTCATCGAAACAGGGTGAGCCGTATGGACAGGCCCATTCGCAGTACCGGCAGCCCATGCATTTTTTCTGGTCGATCCGTACGATGCCGTCTTCCCTTTTTTCAATGGCCCCGGTGGGGCATACACGAAGACAGATGGGGTCGTCGCAGTGGTTGCACGACAAAGACAGATTGTAGGCAAAAATATCGGGAACCCAGGCTTCCCTCTCTTTTTTCCAGGTTCCTCCGCCGATCTCGTAAACTCTCCTCCACAGGATGCCCGGCCCCAGATCGTTCTTGTCTTTGCAGGCTACCTGGCAGGTTTTGCATCCTGAACAGTACTGTGAATCAAAATAAAATGCCAGTTGCTTCATGCCGTATATTTTTCTATTTCCACCATGATGGTATGCTGTGCGTTTCCGAAAGCCAGGGGAGTCCATCTTTCACTGGTCAGCACGTTGATACATCCCCCGTGGTCCAGCCCGTTCTCATCCGGATCCCACCAGGCACCCTGGGGAATGTCAACCACCCCGGGCATGATCCGCAGGGTGATGCGGCATGGCAGCACCAGCGCACCCCGCTCGTTGTAAACTTTTACCCGGTCGCCGTTGCGTATGCCCCTGGCTTCCGCGTCCAGGGGGTTGATAAATACTCGCTGGGGGAAGGCCTCACTGGTCCATTCGTTGTTGGCATGGGTGGAATGTACCCGCGGCATGTAATGATGACCTATGGCCTGCAGGGGAAATTTCCTGCTTTCGGGCCCGAACGGACTTTCCCATTCCTGGATGTATTTGGGTACGGCCGGGATTTCCACCGGATTGTTCATTTCGAAAAGTCTTTTGGAAAAAATTTCGATTTTTCCCGTAGGGGTATTCAGCGGATGGCCCAGGGGATCGTTCCGGAAATCTTTGAAGGCAACGGCAGGTTCGGTCACGGGTTTTGAGTATATCCCGCTGTTGTTTTCAAGCAGGGTGTTCAGGGCAGGCATTTCCGGGAAACGCGTTTTTCTATACTGTTCAATGCACCATTCGATCCAGTCGCGTTCCGATCGCCCTTCGGTATACAGGTCCTTGACTCCCAGTTTTTCGGCCACTCCGGTACAGATTTCATAATCGGATTTGCATTCTCCCGGAGGATCCAGGATTTTCGGCATAATAATCGCTTCGTCCCCGTATTTCCAGCCGTCCTCTACTCCCCAGGTTTCGAACTGGGTGCTCACAGGCAACACCAGGTCGGCAAACCGGGCCGACGGTGTAAGAAACTGGTCCTGTACCGCAATAAATTCCACCAGGGAGGGATCGCGCAGGATCCGGGCCGATCTGTTCACATGGCTGTGCTGATTAATGAGAATATTCGATGCGACTGCCCAGATCAGCTTGATGTTGGCATGCAGTTTTTCAGCCCCGCGAACACCGTCTTCCGCTCCCATTTCTTTCCCGCGGAGAATGGCTTCTGTCCATAAAAAAACGGGAATGGTGGCGATAACCGGGTTTCTGCCGGTGGGAAACAGGTTCCAGAAAGGACCGCCATCATGTGCCTGCAGGCCCATGCCGCTGGCCCATCCTCCCCTGATTCCGAAATTCCCCGTGATGGCTGCCAGTACGCAACCGGCCAGCACCGGCTGTTCCCCGTAGGCCCTGCGTTGCATTCCATACCCCTGGTACAGCATGGCCGGTTTTACCGTGGCATATTCCCTGGCGATCCGCACAATGGTGTCGGCCGGGACACCTGTCAGGGCCGATGCCCATTCGGGGGTTTTTTCTGTTCCGTCCCGTTTTCCCAGGATGTAATCCTCATAACTTTCCTCATTTTCACAACCCGGAGGCATGTGTTCCCTGTCGAAGCCCACACAGTAGGTGTTAATAAACGAACGGTCGATCAGCTTTTCCCTGATCATAACCCAGGCCATGGCACTCATCATGGCTACGTCGGTGCCGGGCCTTATGGGAATCCATTCGTCGGCCAGGGCCACGGCGCTCAGGGTCATGCGCGGATCGATACATACCACCCTGGCTCCGTTTTCACGGGCTTTTTTGATGAAGTATTCACTGTTAGTACCGTCACGCATTTCGGCCGGGTTCCATCCCCACATCAGGATGTATTTCGAATGAAGCCAGTCCTGCCGCTGGTTTCCCGTAATGTTGGTGCCATAGATATAGGGTGTGGCCTGGCTGATACAGGCCCAGGAATAGCTGTTGTAATAGCCCAGGCTGCCTCCAACCAGGTTCATTAGCCTTACCGCTGTCTGGCGTCCGTTTATCTGGTTGTAACTGCCGGTTCCGTATGGAATCAGGATGGATTCATTACCGTAGGTACTCTTCACCCTCTTTATCTCACCGGCCAGCATATCCAGGGCCTCCTCCCATTCGATGCGTTCGAACCTGCCTTCCCCGCGCCGGCCGGTTCTCTTCATCGGGTATAACAGCCGGTCGGGATGATCCTGCCTTTTGCGGTATGCTCTTCCCCTTATACAGGCCCTTAATTGCGGATCTTCAGGAATATCAGGCCGCTCATCTGTTTCAATGCGAATGATTTTGTTGTCTTTTACATAAACCTTGAGCAGGCAACGTCCACCGCAATTGTGGGCCGGACAGCCTGCCCTGATCATTTTTACACCGTCGTCAAACGAAACGACTTCGGCCGGTTCTCCTTTCTTTCCCCCCAGGCAGCTCAGAAATCCTCCGGCGGCCAGCAGGGAACTGCCTGCCAGGGCACTGCGCCTGATGAAACATCTCCGGTTGAGCGTTTTGCCGTACATAGAATACATTAAATTCAAAACCTTAAAATAGAAAAAAAACATGGTTTATGGCCTTTTTCTCTTTTTAAGGCATTTTTTTCTTATCTTGTTATGGAAACCAGAATGGATAGCGATATGAAAAAACTGACTTTTTGTTTTATGATCATCGTTCTGGGTATTTCCTCTACACGGGCACAGAATGATTTCGAAGTAAAATACCTGGACTTTTCAAGGAATGATGCCGGACTGGCCTATAACTTCTTCCTTGGAGAGGATGCAGAAAGGTTTACCACAACCATCGACGGGTTCGGCTCGGGATTTATGTTCGATGCGTTTTCGGGCAGATATTCCGTTGACCTGATTTCTGTCGGTTTCGAAAATGCCCATATCAGCCTGGGAGCCGGTGTAGCCATCAACAAATACCGATTCAGGGAAAACCTGGTATTTACCAGAGTTCTCGGAGATGTCCTGGTAACGGAGGATCCGGTTTCTGACCGCGATTATGTCAATACTTTTTTCGGGTACGGGAAAAGTAAGCTGGTGTACGGCTCGTTTTATTTTCCCCTGGATATTACTTTCAGGCTGGGTCCCATGATGATTTCTGGCGGGGCTTTTATTGACCAGTACCTGAGCGGTAAATACAAGATGAAATACCTGGAAGATGGGGAAAACGTGAAAGAAGTGATCAGGAACAAAGACTGGAGGGAATACAACCTGCAGAAAACCAAATGGGGGGTGAATGCCATGGTGGCCCATACGCATAGTGGCATAGGAGTAGCTTTTACCTATATGCTGACACCGTTTTTTACCGGCAGTAACGATCCCGTAATACACGAGGCAAGGATATCCCTTTTCCACAGGTTTGGAATCATGGAGAGATAAGGGAAGAACGGATTGCCGTTTGTTCTTGAGTTCGCCTATCTTTCTCTGGTATTTAATATTATTTTGACTTTCATGTAAATGCATGATGTATTTTTTCATCCACCAGGCAAAAACAACATACTTTTTCGATAAGAAATAAAAATGCCTTGGGAATTTGGGGCAACTCGTGGAGCTGACCTTTTTCTTTTTTTTCAATACGGTTGTAATTATTTTCCTTCTTATCCGTCTTATGTTTGGTACAAACTATAAGAAAACCATGAAAACACGCATAATTGCCCTGTTCCTCTTTGCCGCCACAATACCGGCACTTGCCGGAGGCGATGGATTTTCAAAACTGTACAGAAAATATGCGGGGGTTGAGGGAATCACTTCCTTCAGGATCCCACGTATGGTGTTAAGAATCGCTCTGCTGGCGGGAGATCTGGAGAAGCCCGAAAGGGATTTGATCAGGAATATTGACCGGATGTGGATACTGGTAGTGGAAGACCCGGTTCTCAACACCAGGATTAATTTTATAGATGAATCGGCAGGATGGATCCGGTCGGGAGAGTATGAGGAGATCATGAGGGTAAATGAAAAAGATGAAAACGTGTGTATCCTGATAAAAGAGACAGGAGACCTCATCAGTGAAATGCTGATTGTAGTCAGCGGAGAAGAAAATATGATGGTCAGAATTCAGGGCGATTTTTATCCTTCCCAGATAGGAGAACTTGCTTCACAGGCAAGAAAGACAGCTTCCGGTGCCTGACATGCGTGCCGGGGTCATTTGGCTCTTACACTTCGCTGATTCGACAATAATGATTACTTTTGAGCGGATACAGCCCGGAGACATGGGCTGATCGGGTCAACAGAATGAAAAAGTGGCTCCGCGTTTTTTTTTACCTCTGGTTTACCCTGTCTTTTCCCAGGCAGGGTATGTCTGTTGGCGGAAGGGTGGTTGACCAGTACGGGCAGGGAGTGGCCCATGCCCGGCTGGAATTTACGGCCATGGATGATGCCACAAAGGTCTATGTGGTATACAGTGACGATGATGGTAGTTACAGTGTGGGTTTGCCCGTGCTGACCTCCGGATCACAGGAATGTCCTGAGCTGTTCGGTTTTTATCCCAATCCTTTTTCGGTTTCTGTTTCAGGCTGGATACATCTGTCGGCCCCGGCTTATGTGCAGGTAAGGGTCATATCCCTTGCCGGGAAAACCGTCAGGTTCCTCATGCAGGGTGAAGTCCCGCCCGGGTTGTATGAAATTTCCTGGGACGGAAGGAATGAACGGGGCAGCCCCATGGCACCGGGAGTTTATTTTATTCACACTGTGGCCGGCAACCTTGTCCAAACGAACCGGGTGGTTTATCATCCCTCGGCATCAACAGGTTATCCTGCCGGCTGGTTTCTGAACAGGCCGGTCGAAAGGGACCCGGTATATTACCGCGTGGAGATTACCGGGGAAGATATCCGGGACTTCCGGGCTGATTCGGTACGTTTTGATGAACAGGATTCCTGTGATTTCACTGTGCAACGGATCGTTTTGGCGCCTTTTGCTGCTGTGGGTGAAGAAATCGGGATCTGGAACGGGGCGGGATACGATCCGGTTTTTCTCAGGGGTGTGAACCTGGGAGCAACGGTTCCGGGGACATTTCCCGGCGAGCTGGCCATTACCCGCGAACAGTACCGCAACTGGCTGGAAAGGATGGCACAGGCCGGATTCAATGCCGTTAGGATCTATACCCTTCATTATCCGCGGTTTTACGAAGAGTTACTGGCCTACAACCTGGCTCATCCGGAGAAACCGCTGTACCTGATTCAGGGAGTATGGCTCAATGAAGAGGTGCCCGGACTGGATTTTTATAATCTCACCGGTGAGTTCGACCAGGAGATATGCGAAGTAGTCGATTGTGTTCATGGGAACGGGGATATTCCCGTGCGGTACGGAAAAGCTTACGGGGAATTCACGGCAGATGTTTCGGAATGGGTGCTGGCATATATCATCGGAAGGGAGATCCATCCCGATGAAGTACTGACTACCGATGCTGCCCATGACAATCCGGCCTCGTTTTCAGGGGAAGCTTTCAGCCTGCCTTCCGGAAGCCCCACCGAGGCCTGGATCACTGCCCGGATGAACCGGGTGGTAGTCTATGAAAGGAATACCTATTTTACGCAAAGGCCGGTAAGCTTCTCGAGCTGGCCTACCATGGATCCACTGGATCATCCCACTGAACTGCCCACCGAAACACAGGAAGATGTCGCCTCATTTGATATGACCCGTGTCGTGCCCGTTGAAGCTCCGGCCGGCCTGTTTGTGAGTTACCATGCCTACCCGTACTATCCCGATTTTATTAGTGAAGATCCGGAATACCAGACCTTTTCAGATGCATCCGGGCCCAACAGTTACCCGGGTTATCTCAACGACCTGCGGGAGCATTATAAAGGACTTCCCCTGGTCATTGCCGAATACGGAGTTCCTTCAAGCTGGGGAAATGCGCATTTTTCCTACAGCGGAATGGATCATGGACACCACGATGAGGAAACCCAGGGACAGTATTTTGTGCGTCAGCTTGATAATATCTTTTCCTCCGGTGCTGCGGGAGCCATCCTTTTTTCATGGACGGATGAGTGGTTTAAAAATACCTGGATTACCGAACCTTTTGATTCCGACCCCTGGCGAAGGCCTTTCTGGCAGAACATAACAGGGCCCGAACAAAATTTCGGGCTCCTGGGCTTTGATCCCGAGCCACCCGATTTTGACCTGTGGCCTGATGTAAACGGTGGATGCGGGATCAGCCGGGTTGAAACGGCTGTTTCCCGGTCGTTTTTTCATATCAGGATCGAATTTTCAACCGCCCTCCAGCTAACCGATCTGATCAGGATTGCTTTCGATACGTACCGGTCTGATCTGGGGGAATCCATTCTCCCGGGCGGGGAAGTGCTGGTTAACCGGGCCGAATTTTACCTGGAAATGGATTTTAGCGGATACGCTCAGCTGTTCGTTACCGAAGCCTACGATCTGTTCGGTATCTGGCACGGGGTTTCAGGCCCCGAACAGTTGTTTCATAGCGTTCCCTCCGATGGGAGCCCCTGGATGCCGGTACGCTGGAAAAACAACCGGTATGAAGAGGCCGTTCATCAGGTGGGTGCCCTGCAAACTACAGTGGGTAACGGGTTTTCATCCAGCCTGGATGCGGCATACGTGGACGGGAATACAGTGGAGATCCGCATCCCCTGGAGCCTGCTTCAGTTTACCGACCCCCTGTGCCGGGAAGTAATGGATGATGACCGCTCCACCCCGGAGAGGGAAGTGACTTCCAGCGACGGCATTGCCCTGACCCTCTTTTATAATGGCTGCCGGGTGGAAACCCCGCGTTTTCTGTGGGAGGAGATGGTTCCTTTTCCGGTTGTCACGGAAAGGGAAAAGGCATGCTTTGAAACGGTAAAGCAGGCCCTGCAAGGATTCTCTGTTAGATAAAAGAAGGATGTGCCTTACATGAATAAATCCGATGAGCCCGCCAGTTCGTTATGATTATGATGTGATCATTCTGGGGGGGGAGGTCCCGCCGGGTTGGCCTGTGCGTTGGGCCTGGGAGGGACGGGATGGCATGTGGCCCTGTTTGAGAAGGATTCGTATCCCAGGGACAAAACCTGTGGAGATGCGCTGGGTCCCGATGTGCTGAATATGCTGAAACGGCTCCTCCCACATGTGTATCCTTCCCTGTTGCAGCTTGATGGGAAACATTCGGTGTATGGCAAGCAGCTCTGGTATCCGCCTTCCCATTCCTTTTTCTTCGATTTCAGGGATCGCTTCGGAAATGAACCGGCCGGATATGTCCTTCCGCGAAAAGATTTCGACGGGATGTTGTTCCGGTGCCTGAAAGCCTATGATCATATCGAAGTGTTCACCGGCAGGCATGTTGATTCGGCAGATACACACTCTGATGCTTTCAGCATATCAGTTGCAGGCAGAACATATAACGCCCGCATGGGAGTGGTAGCTACCGGAGCTTCCTTCTCACTCACACGGGAATTCGCCTGATGGACATATTTTCCCCGCACATTTGCCCTTGCGGAAAGATCCTATTTCAGGGAGCTCAGGGCTGAAGGGCCCTGTGACCGGCTGTATATTTATTTTTTAAAGGAAACACTTCCGGGGTATTTCTGGATTTTTCCGGCCGGTTCGGGATATTACAATGTGGGTATGGGATTGCCTTTGAAAAAGATCGAGCGCAAAAAAATGAGCCTGAAAAAGGATTTTCTGGCTCTCACCGGGCAACATCCTGTGCTGGAACCCGTTTTCCGAAAAGCGGTACAGGCAGCTCCTGTCATGGGACATCCCCTGCCTTATTCAGAGTTTCGTTACCCTCTTTCAGGTAACAGGTACTTACTGGTTGGAGATGCGGCCGGGGTAGTGAATCCGCTTACCGGGGAAGGAGTGGGGAATGCTCTGCATACCGGCCTTCTTGCCGCCGGACATATTGCAGAATGTTCCAGTGCAGGGGATTATCGTGCGGACAGGAACAAACTTTACGACCGGCTGGTAAAAAAAAGAATATCCGGAGGATTGACACTGGGGAAACGAATGCAGAAACTGGCCTCGCATGAAAAAACGGTGAATCTGCTTTTCCATGTCGCTGCATCTTTTCCTTCTCTGAAAAGATGGATGAAAGGAATGATCCGCCGGTTGTAGGCCATAAACTCTAGTTACAGCCATAGATAAACAAACAAAAACATCTGGTTCAGGACTTGTTATTCAGAATCGTGGCAGCCCGGCCACTTTCATCAGGTTTTTATATTCTTTCATCTGAAAACCCCTGCTGTGGGCCAATACAATGACGCCGGGCGATGCTGCAATGCTCCGGGACACTTTCCCGGCCGGGATCCGGGGCCAGGTGGCATTGTTTTTTATCCCTGAAAGTCTTGAGTTTTTCTGTCTCGCGGTCGCGACCGATGGCAGGAAAACCGAAGGGCAGGACAGGGATTTTTTCGAACTCAGCATTCAGGGATCTAGTGCAACTTACTAAATGTTACACTAAATTCCTGAAATCAAGTTTTTTTGAAATCTACGTAGTTGTCTACGTTGATATCTACGTAGTTGCCCGGTGCCTTTTCATTCTTAAGACTTTCTTCCGGTTATTACACAGTATATTTAAAAAGAAAGCGGAAATTCATATCAACAGGCCGGATGCAGGGGCAGAAGAGCCGGAATCTGCTGTCATAGTGGATACGTACTTATATACCTGTGGTTTTACCATACTGTCGTTCCTGCGGGACTTTTTGCCATTATTCCCTATATGAAATGCTTATAGCATTTTTTATGATTGGTTCTTCCACTATACTGTTTGCCCTGACGGGCGGAGCCTTGTCATGCATTTTGCCCTGACAGGCACTGCTTCGTCAGGGGGGGCGTCCTTACGGGAATCATGTTGGTTATCTTTATTATAGTACGCTTCTGAATAACAGGATAAGGAAACAATGGCCTCTGAGGGTTTTATGATAGACAAAAAACCGCAAAAAAAAAGAACTTCCCGAAGGAAAGCTCTTTTTTACATATGAAAGAAAGGTTTATTTTACGTCACGTACCTTTTCCACTACGGCTTCAAAAGCATTCGGGTGGTTCATGGCCAGGTCGGCCAGTACTTTCTTGTTAAGCAGGAGGCCTTTTTTGTGCACTTTGCCCATGAATTCGGAATACGACATTCCGTGGATTCTGGCGCCTGCATTGATTCGCTGGATCCAGAGCGACCGGAACTCGCCTTTTTTCTTCCGGCGGTCGCGGTAAGCATACTGAAGCCCTTTTTCCAGGCTGTTCTTGGCTACAGAAAAAACATTTTTCCTGGCCCCGAAATAACCTTTCGTCTGGTTCAGGATCTTCTTTCTTCTTTTCTTGGCAGCAACGGTATTTACTGATCTTGGCATGGTGATTTGTTTTTTTAATGGTTAGCGGTTTTCAAATGAAAACGCTTGGGAGCTAAGCCATTCTGTTATACATCCCTGTTTATTTCAAACCAAGCAGCAGCTTGATGTTTTTTTCATCAGCCTTGTGCACTGTATCGGAATAGGTCAGGTTCCTTTTCCGTTTGGTTTCCTTTTTGGTGAGGATATGGCTTTTGTAGGCGTGTCTCCTCTTGATTTTTCCTGTTCCGGTAAGGGTGAACCTTTTCTTGGCGCCGGAATTGGTTTTCATCTTGGGCATCTCTTCTCCTTCGTTTTAAAATTCAACAAGTGTTACGTTATACTTTCTTTTTCTGTACCCCTTTCGGAGCGATGAACATGGTCATCCGCTTTCCTTCCAGGCGTGGCAACTGTTCCACTTTACCGTATTCTTCCAGGTCACTGGCAAACCTCAGCAGGAGTATCTCGCCTTTTTCCTTGAACAGGATGGAACGGCCCTTGAAAAACACAAATGCCTTGACCTTGGCTCCGTCCTGCAGGAATTTTTCCGCATGACGCAGCTTGAAATTGTAGTCGTGGTCGTCGGTATTGGGTCCGAACCTGATCTCCTTGATCACGGTTTTGGCCGCTTTGGCCTTGATCTCCTTCTGTCTTTTCTTCTGATGATACAGGAACTTCTGGTAATCGACCACCTTGCATACCGGAGGATCGGCATTCGGACTGATCTCTACCAGATCGAGTTCCAGTTCATCGGCAATCTTCCGGGCTTCTTCGATGGTGTAAACCCCCGGCTCATCGATATTGTCACCCACGAGCCTGACTGAGCGTGCCCGGATCTGTTCATTCACCCTGAAAGAAGGTTCGTTTTTCCTGCCGAACGGTCTGTTTGATCTGTTTAATGCTATGGTTAATACCTCCTTTTTTGGTTAAACATTCACCGTATGTGCGGCGGTTTGTTTTCTGATTTCCTCTTTTACCAGTCGGGCAAACGCTTCCAGACTCATCATTCCCTGGTCGCCTTCGCCCTGCCTGCGAACCGAAACCGTACCGCTTTCTGCCTCTTTTTTACCCACAATAAGAAGGTAGGGGATCTTCATTAACTCATTGTCCCTTATCTTCCTACCAATCTTTTCGTTACGGTCGTCAATCAGAGTGCGAATATCGGAATTATTTAGAAAATACAAAACTTTTTTTGCATAATCATGGTATTTTTCACTGATGGGCAGCACGATGGCCTGGTCGGGTGCCAGCCACAGGGGGAACTTTCCTCCCGTATGTTCAATGAGAATGGAAACGAAACGTTCCAGCGAACCGAAGGGGGCACGGTGGATCATCACCGGCCGGTGGCGCTGGTTATCGGCTCCGATGTATTCCAGGTCGAACCGTTCCGGCAGGTTGTAATCCACCTGAATGGTTCCCAGCTGCCATTTCCTTCCCAGCACATCCCTGACCATAAAGTCGAGCTTGGGACCGTAGAAGGCTGCTTCTCCCCGAACGGTCTTGGTTTGTAGCTTTTTTTCCGCACAGGCTTCGATGATAGCCTGCTCGGCTTTTTCCCAGTTTTCGTCCGATCCGATGTATTTTTCCTTATCGGCCGGGTCGCGCAGACTGATCTGTGCGTCGTAATCCTCAAACCCCAGGGAGTTGAATATGAGAAATACGATGTCGATTACCTTGATAAATTCTTCTTTCAGCTGGTCGGGGCGGCAGAAAATGTGGGCATCGTCCTGGGTGAACCCGCGCACCCGGGTTAGTCCGTGCAGTTCCCCGCTCATTTCGTACCGGTACACGGTACCGAATTCGGCCAAACGCACGGGCAGGTCGCGGTATGAATGGGGCTTGCTTTTATATATTTCGCAATGGTGGGGGCAGTTCATGGGCTTGAGCATGAACTCTTCGCCTTCCTGGGGGGTTTTCATAGGCTGGAATGAATCCTTGCCGTACTTTTCGTAGTGCCCCGAGGTGGTGTACAGGTCCTTGTGTCCGATATGGGGGGTTATCACCGGATCGTATCCGTAGATTTCCTGCACTTTCCTGAGGAAATCCACCAGTTTGTCGCGTAACCTGGCGCCGCGCGGCAGCCACAGGGGCAATCCCTGTCCCACTTTCTGGGAGAAGGTGAACAGCTCGAGTTCCTTTCCCAGCTTGCGGTGATCACGTTCCTTCGCCTTTTCGAGCATTTCCAGATACTCGTCCAGCATTTTCTGCCTGGGGAAAGTGATCCCGTAAATGCGGGTAAGCTGTTTGCGTTTTTCATCTCCCCTCCAGTAGGCACCGGCCACATTCAGCAGCTTGATGGCCTTGATGGGGGAAGTATCGGGCAGGTGGGGTCCACGGCACAGGTCGGTGAAATGTCCCGATCGGTACAGGGTGATGGTGCCGTCTTCCAGCTCGCTGATCAGTTCTACCTTGTATTCGTCGCCTTTCTCGCGGTAGAGTTTCAGGGCATCTTTCTTGCTGATCTCTTCCCGGCGGAATTCCTGCTTTTCCCGGGCCAGTTTCTGCATCTTCTTTTCAATTACGGGAAGGTCGGCTTCGGTAATGACTTTTCCACCGGCAGGATCCACATCATAATAAAACCCGTTTTCAATGGCCGGACCGATCCCGAATTTGGTGCCGGGATACATGATTTCCAGGGCCTCTGCCATCAGGTGTGCCGAGGAATGCCAGAAAGTATGCTTTCCTTCCTCGTCTTCCCACTTATGAAGGCGGATGGTAGCGTCTTTTGTAATGGGACGGGTTAGGTCCCATATCTCCCCGTTCACCGAAATACTCAGCACTTCCTTTGCCAGTGCCGGATGAATGCCGGCAGCAATTTCCTTTCCCGTGATTCCTTCCGGATATTCTTTCGTCTTGCCGTCGGGGAATGTAATCTTTATCATATATAGATATCTTATTGCAGGGTTTGACCGCACAAAGATAATGATTTCTTCGGAAGTCTTTCGCACGGAAGAGGCCGACAGGAAAGACGGAACGCCTTTGCCGGATATCAAACTACCGTTTTTAAATTCGTAAGCTAATATGTTGCATAATATGTGTTTCTGGTAAAAAGTTGACCCCGGGTATCTCGGTCTTACTAATTTTCCGTATATTTTTGTACAGAGACAATTAAAAATTGAAAAAATGGGCTTAACACTGGTAGAAAAGATCCTGGCACGGCATGCCGGCCGTGACACGGTCAAACCCGGCGAAATTATCGATGTATTTATGGATGTGCGTGCCGCACGGGATTTCGGAGGGGCCAATGTGGTGAAGAATATGCGGGAATACGGGCTGACGGTGGCCGATCCTTCACGTACCTTTTTTACATTCGACTGCAATCCCACCGGGTCGGATCAGAAATATGCCGTGAACCAGCAGATCTGCCGCGATTATGCCAGAGAAAACGGCATCAGGGTATACGATATCGACCAGGGTATCGGTACACACATCATGATTCATGAAGGACTGGCCTACAGCGGTTCAACAGCTGTAACCACCGATTCACATGCCAACATTCTGGGGGCCGTGGGGGCATTCGGACAGGGAATGGGCGACCAGGATATTGCGGCAGCCTGGGCCAAAGGAAAAATATGGTTCAAAGTGCCGCCGTCGGTGCGTATTAATCTGCACGGAAAGCGTCCGGCCGGATTGATGGCCAAAGACATTGTGCTGAACCTGCTTGACCGGTTCGGAGCCAACACCCTGCTGGGGTATGCCATTGAAATATACGGGGACGAGGCAGAACGGCTGACACTGGATGAACGTATCACCATCGCTTCCATGGGAACGGAAATGGGAGCCATCATCATCTTGTTTACACCGAATGATGAGATCATGCGTTACAGTGAAGAACGTGCCGGACGCAAACTGGAAAAGGTAGCGGCCGATCCCGATGCCGTGTATGAAAAAACCTTCGACCTGAACCTGGAAGAGTTCATACACCGGATTTCCCGTCCGGGGAAGCCCCATGATACCGTTCCTGTAGAGCAACTTGGCAGGATATGGATCGATTCGGCCTTTGTTGGCAGCTGTACCAACGGCAGGATGGAAGATATGCGTGTGGTGGGGGAGATTCTGAAGGGAAGGAAGGTCGCACCATGGGTGGTGATGAAGATCGTACCCTCTACCAATGAAGTATGGAAAAGATGCCTGGAAGAGGGCTGGCTCAAAATATTCAAAGATGCCGGAGCCCTGGTGTCGAATGCCGGATGTGCTGGTTGTGCGGCCGGGCAGGTGGGGCAGAACGGTCCCGGAGAGGTGACCGTCAGCACCGGCAACCGGAATTTCCCGGGCAAGCAGGGCAAAGGGGAAGTATACCTGGCATCACCGGCTATTGTGGCTGCCTCGGCCGTAGCGGGATACATTACAACACCTGAAGAGATGCCCCGGGAACCGGTAGAACGCCCTGCCCATGTTAAAACCCTGCCTGCTGCCGGGGGAAAGAAAGTCACACCAAAAGAAAAAAAGGGCGGGGAGAAGCCCCTGGTACTGGAGGGAAGAGTATGGCTGATCCCGGAAGACAATATCGATACCGATATGATCTACCATAACCGCTACCTGGCTATTACTGATATCGATGAAATGGGACAGTATACTTTTGACAACCTGAAAGGATACGAAGATTTTGCCCGGAAGGCCAGACCCGGCGATATGGTGGTGACCGGAAAGAATTTTGGGGCGGGTAGCTCACGGCAGCAGGCGGTGGACTGTTTCCTCTCGCTGGGAATTTCCGCTATCCTGGCTCAGTCATTCGGGGCCATTTATGAAAGGAATGCCATCAATGCGGCCCTGCCGATCCTGGTGTATGAAAATCTCGGTGAGCTGGAACTGAAAAACGGGGATGTTATCCGGGTGAATGTGGAGACGGGGGAGGTAACCAGGCCTTCCGATGGAAAATCAGTACGTATCAAGCCCTTTTCAGAAGTACAGCTCGAGATATACCGCAACGGAGGATTGTTTTAAACAAATCATCTGATAAAAACCAACTGCCATGGCCGGAAAAACCTTTGTGGAAAAAATTCTGGAAGCACCTGCCGGTGCCATTGTGTTCAGGAAACCCGATCTGGTCCTGACGCACGACAATACTGCAAGTATTTACAAAACCT
>DQWH01000096.1 GCA_011042635.1 Bacteroidota bacterium
ATCCGGAAGAAGTCATCCGGAAATTACAGATCAAGCAGTTCGATGCAACCGGACTTGTTGAACAGATCCTTTCCCTGGATCGTGAGCGCAGGGAACTGCAGGCAGGTACCGATCAGATGCAATCGGAACTGAACAGGCTTTCAAAATCCATCGGGGGATACATGCGCAACGGGGAAAAAGAAGAAGCGGAAAAGGCCCGTACGGAAACCACACGTTTGAAAGAAGAGATAAGGAACAGGCAGTTGCGGCGCGGAGAAGTAGAGGAAGAACTTAGAAACCTGGTGATGGAATTGCCCAATCTTCCGCACGATTCCGTTCCCCCGGGAAAAGGAGCCGAAGATAATGTTGTGGTACGCAAAGGGGGGCACCTGCCGGAAAAAACCGACGGCTTCCTCCCCCACTGGGAACTGGGCCCCCGCTTCGGCATTCTCGATTTTGAGTTGGGCAATAAACTGACAGGTGCCGGATTCCCGGTTTTTATTGGCAAAGGAGCCCGGCTACAAAGAGCACTGATTCACTTTTTCCTGGATGAAGCCTTAAAAGCCGGTTATGTAGAATACCAGCCACCCCTGATGGTAAATGAGGATTCAGCTTTTGCCACAGGCCAGCTTCCCGATAAGGAAGGACAGATGTATGCACTGGCCCAGGACCGGTTCTACCTTATTCCCACAGCCGAAGTACCCGTTACGAATTTTTACCGCAACATGATTCTGGATGAGGAAAAACTACCCATAAAAAATACGGCCTATACTCCCTGCTTCCGTCGCGAAGCGGGTTCATACGGAAAGGATGTCCGCGGGTTGAACCGTGTGCACCAGTTTGACAAAGTGGAAATTGTTCGGATAGAGCACCCCGACCGTTCGTATGAAGCGCTTGAAGAGATGGTTCATCATGTGGAGGGACTGGTAAAGCAGCTTGCCTTACCTTACCGCATTGTCAGGCTTTGCGGAGGAGACATGAGTTTTACCTCGGCCCTGACCTACGATTTTGAAGTATTTGCCGCTGCCCAGCAAAAATGGCTGGAAGTATCATCGGTTTCGAATTTTGAGTCATTTCAGGCCAACAGGCTGAAGCTGCGTTTGAGAAATCCCGGCTTCAAAAAACCCATCCTGGCCCACACGCTGAATGGCAGTGCCCTGGCTTTGCCAAGGATCGTGGCAGCCCTGCTCGAAAACAATCAGAAATCGGATGTCATCCTCATCCCGGAGGTGTTAATACCCTACACCGGTTTTGATCGCATTGAACTGCCAGCATGAAATGACCGGTTCTCCCCGGCAGAATGAAAAGGTCAATTGGTGATCATTAGCCTGCGCCCCAGTGCATCGTAATCAACATGATATTGTTTCAACGGCCTTTCCGCAGGTCCGTCTTTCACCATTCCGTCAAGAATCAGATAGTATTCGGAACCGCAACAGGAGCAGCGGGCTATGCCCAGGGTTTCTCCCACCGATACCACGCAATCCCTGTCAACCTCCAGAGTACAGGCCCTGTCAAAAGCCTGGTATTCATTTTCGCCCTTATGATATACAATGATCCCTCCATAACCTTCGTTGGGTAAGATAACAGCATTCCCCACTGGTAAAAGGTCAATATAATCAGGATCGTCCAGGTATATGATTTTGCTGACCGGAACATAAGGAATCCATTCTTCCTTATCGCTGCAGGAAAGAAAGAGAAAAATGGCTGGGACAAGTAGCAAAAAATATCTTATTTTTGAAAACATATATGGCACAGATAAAATCAAAATCAGGAATAAAGGTAAGAAATATTAAACCAAGAAATATACCGGTTCTTTTGTTGCTCCTGATGCTTCCTGCATGTTTCTCCACACAGCATCAATCGAGAAAAGTAAGGCAGGCGGTAAAAAATGCTGAGAGAGTGGAAGAACGACAAAAAAAGGCCTATGAAAAAGCACGGAAAAAAGAAATCAAACGCCGTTTCAATATGCAAACCCCTGAAGTTCAGGAGCGAATGAAAGAATCGAGAAAAAAGGCGCGTGAATTCAACCGTCAAAACCGGGAACCATTTTTCAAAAGGATTTTAAAGAAATTAAAATTAAAACGCCATGGATGATATTATTGAGATCATTTTATACGTAGTCGGTATTACAATCATTTTAGTAATCCGGTCCCTCGGGCAGAAGAAAAAAACCACCACTCTTTCCACCCCTTCGGAATCGGCCGATGAACCACTCAGTGAATGGAAGTCGTGGTTTGGGATTGATGAAGGGGAAAAAGAATCCCAACCGGGAGCCACCCCCATATACAAGCCCGAAGAATCTGAAGAAAAGTTTCGGGAATCCCCGGCAGAAATATTCGACCATAAACATGATGAGGCCGAGGAGGAAGTTCATGAAGAACCGATGCCCATTGAAGTAAAAACTCCGGTCATGAGCAGGGAAGAATCATTCCTGAAGACAGAACTGTCTAAGGTACAGGAAGAAGGAGAAAGAACAACCGAAACGATACTTCCTGATAATGAATACACTTACGATGAAATCTCCTCATCGGAAATTGGAGACGTCGATGAAGAAAAGAAAAAGACGAAACATAAATTTTTCTTCCGCTCCGAATTGAAAAAAGCCGTTGTATATAGCGAGATTCTGAACAGAAAACACATCCGGATCTGACCTTCGGACATGTATTTAGAAACGATTGTTTTAATGATAAATTTTTGTATACCTTTGCAATATGAAAGAGTTCCGGTTGCGGAATTCTTTTTTCTTTTTCAACATGCAGGGTACGGCCCGGAAATAATTTGAACCGGACCACCTTTGCAAGAACTCTGTTACTAATGTTTCTGGAATGCTATGACAAAAGTATCCTACTTTACGGAAGAAGGTTTGCAGAAGCTGAGGGAAGAACTGGAAAGGCTAAAATCGGTTGAACGGCCATCCATCTCAAAGCAGATTGCAGAAGCACGCGACAAAGGAGATCTATCGGAGAACGCAGAATACCACGCGGCCAAGGAAGCACAGGGACTGCTTGAAATGCGCATATCCAGACTGGAAAACACGCTGGCTTCAGCCAGGGTTCTGGATCAGTCACGCATTGATACAAACACGGTACAGATCATGAACACCGTTACCATCCGCAATATCAACAACAATACGGTGATGAAATACACCATTGTTTCCGAAACGGAAGCCGATCTGAAGGCCGGTAAATTGTCCGTCAGCAGTCCCATTGCCAGAGGATTGCTCGGCCGGAAAACGGGAGAACAGGTGAGTATTCAGGTGCCCTCAGGAACCATGCTCTTCGAAATAATGGAAATTCACCGATAGACATTTTATATTCCACTGATCATGGCAAGTATTTTTTCAAAAATTATCAGCGGCGAAATTCCCTCCTACAAAATTGCGGAGGATGAAAATTTTTATGCCTTTCTGGACATACATCCCCTGGCCAAAGGACATACTCTGGTAGTGCCCAAAAAGCAAGTGGATTACCTGTTCGATCTGGATGATGAGACACTGGCCGGGATGAGTGTTTTCTCCAAAAAGGTGGCCCTGGCCATCGAAAATGCCATTCCCTGTGCCAGAATCGGAATGGTGGTTCTTGGTCTGGAAGTGCCTCATGCCCATATCCACCTGATCCCGATCAATTCGGAAGCGGATATCAGTTTCTCCCGGCCGAAATTAGAACTTTCCCAGGAAGAATTTGAGGAAATTGCCCGGAAAATCAGGAATGGACTGGCATAAAACCGTTCACCGGCCCCCCTTCCTCCCCGTCTTATTGTTTTCGCCTCCTGTACGGCAGCAGCAGGAAACTATGTTTTATGAAGTCTGTCGGGATGGTCACGCAAAAAGCTTTTCCAGCTTGAATGCTTTTCCCCCTTTTCCGTTTTTTCCGGCTGCAGGAAATGACACACCGCCGCTGCCAATCCGTCGGTGGCATCCAGCTGTCCTTCTGCCTCTTCCGAATCGAGAATGATACGCAACATGGCAGCCACCTGCTCCTTTGAAGCATTACCCTGTCCTGTAATGGCCATTTTGATCTTGCGCGGGGCATATTCAAATACAGGGACTTCCCTGGAAAGAGCCGCAGCCATGGCCACTCCCTGAGCCCTGCCCAACTTGAGCATCGACTGTACGTTTTTCCCGTAAAACGGAGCTTCAATGGCCAGTTCGTCAGGATGATACTGTTCAATCAGCCTGAGGGTGGTATCAAAAATTTTCCGGACCTTGAGGTAAGGATCATCTATTTTTCTCATATCCAGGACCCCGAGAACCATCAGCTTCGGGCTGGACCCGGTGGCAGAAATAACCCCGTAACCCATGATGTTGGTGCCGGGATCAATCCCCAGTATGATTTTTTCTCTGGTAATGATCACGTCCGGTTAAAATGCTCCAATTTCAAACTTAAGTCCTTTCAAAGGTGGCCGATTCGCCCGGATCCCTGCTTTCCTGGTGCCGGCACCGGTAAATGAGCCGGTTTCCAGGTAATAAATGGCTTCCTTCAGTGTAGTTTCCCGGCGATCGCCAAAATCATACAATGGTTCATCAGGAACATATGAATCGGCAGGAAGTCCGTCATAATAGTCGCCGTACCCCTCACTGTTTACCAGCTTGAAAGTGACCGGAGCGAAGGCATAGGCATCCTCGTAATTCCATACGTTCATTCCTACCGGTTTTCCGTATGTGTCGTCGCCTATAATGATCACATCCTCCATGTAGGGTTCCAGGCCATTAATCACCGCTTCGCTGGCCGAAGCAGTTCCGGCTGAAGCCAGTACCAGCAGGCGTGACAGTCCAAGCTGATTGAGAGGATAGGTATCGGATTGCTCCGGATCGGTAAACAATACGTCTGCATCCCATTCACTCTTCTGATCATTGTACGAATAGGTCAGGAACACTTCATCATTGGTGGCCGGTCCGCTGATCTGACTAGCCAGGTAGGTGCATACACCCATGGCTCCTCCTCCATTGTACCTCAGATCAAGGATAAGCTCCTCCACACCCTGATCATCGAACACCTGAAATACCGAATCAAGTTCTTCATAGGTCGGCTCAATAAAACTTTTCAGCACCATATGACCCACCACTTCCCCGGCTACGTGAAGGGTGTCGGCATGCAGCAGGGTATTCATCTCAATCACTTCCTTAACAAAAGTACGCGTGAAGGTCTGCCCTTCCGGACTCACGAATTCAAAAGTCCTTTCCACACCTGCCTCATCGGGCCCCATGGCCTGAAATAGTGCCTCGTAACTATTGATTGTCTGACCATTGATCTTGGTAATATACCAGCCTCTTCTGATGCCCTCATCATATAATGGAGAATCTTTGAAAACAAAAGTGATATAAATCTTTCCGTTAAAAAGAACATTGCCAAAGCCGAAACCAATATATTCTCCGGCCGAATAATATTGCATAAATTCTTCCCAGGTCGATACATAACTCCACCTGTCCACCGGCAGAACCCTGAGTGCTTCCAGCAGATCATACGGAGAGTAATAGTTTTCAGGATTCACTGCGGGCATCTGATCGTACCACAGATACCATTCCTGCATCAGGTCGTAAAAAGCATCCCTTGCTTTTTCGTCAAACGTAGGTGTTTCATTGTTGTTATTTTCCTTCTCACATCCGGCAATCAAACAATTCAGGGCAACCAACCCCAATAGTAAAAACCGGAATATATTTCTTCTCATGGTTCAGGATTTTTCACGAAAATACGGTTTTTCTTCCCTAAACGGAATTTTTGGTATATTATTCCCATTACAATCAAAATCAGTCCCACTACCGTAGTGACAAAGATATGCTCTCCCACAAACAGGTGGATAAATACCAGTGATAAAAAGGGAGCCAGATAAACCAGGGTACTGATGGTATCGGTAGAACGTGCCAGTTGCATGGCTCTCATCCAGAAATAAAAGGAGACCCCCATTTCAAAAAGGCCCACATACACAGCCGGCAGGAGTGCGGCAAGCGGTACGTGTCTGAATTTCCCCAGTGCCAGGTTCAGGGCCAGAAGAAAGAAGGTAGCGAAAAAGAAATTCAGAAATAGTTTTACAATTTCATCCCTCCTGTCGCGAACATTGAATATCCAGTATAAAGACCAGATAAGCGAGCTGCCGGTGGCCAGAGCCACACCCAGGGGATCTGATTTTTCAATATTCCACACCCTTCCCTGGGAAGAAATCAGGTAAACCCCTACAAAACAGATGAAAAGTGCAACGAAGCTTCGGGGAGGAATGGTCTGTTTTAATAAGGGAACCGAAAGAAACACCAGGATAATGGGCCATATCATGTTCAGGGGCTGGGCCACCTGTGCCGGCAAAAGGGTGTATGCTTTCAGAAGAACAATGTAATACACAAAAGGATTCAGAAAACCCAGCATGGCCGAGCGTCCGTATTCTGCGGGGGAAAAATGAAAAATTCTTTTCATTTTTCCCTGAGAAACCAGCACAACACCCAGAAAAAGAAGAGAAACCACACTGGCATAGAATACCAGTTCAAGAAAATCAAGATGCCGGAGCGCAATTTTGAAGGCAGACGCCACAGTCGACCAGAAAAAAATGGCAATACCAGCGTACAGGTATGCTTTAGCCTGGTTACTCATCATCAGGATCAGTGGGAATCACTTTTATGAAAAACGGCATATATTTCTTTATTTCAGGTTCCAGTTCCCGGTAAATTTCCAACTGTTCGTACGATATCCGATAAGCCCGATGTATCCGGGAGGATATTCCCCTGAACAATTCGGCTTCTTTCCTGTATTTCTCCTGGAACTCCTCGGTGGACAGGATATCATTTTGCACCTCCTGCTTCAGCATTTCCAGTTCACTCAGCAGGAAAGAGATCTCCTTCTGAAAATCGGCACACGAATGGATACAACTGTCCATCTTCTGAAAAACTATCCGGTAACTTTCTTTTGTTCGATAATAATCCTGAATATCCGGTCCGGCATATATTCCTTCCTCCAACACACCAACTCTTTCTTTCATTCTTTCGTATTCACGGTACATGGTGTCCAGATATTCCGAGGAAAGCACCTGTCGCAATTCGTTTGCCATATCTTCCAGCGCCTGTATTTTTTTTATTTCTTCAGACGGCTCCTCCTGGCGGCAGGAGAATAGCCCGTTTCCTAAGAGGATCAGAAAACAGGCGCCAATGATCCTGGTTCGGGTCATGATACAAACATAATCATAAAAACAAAACAGGATATATCCAGAGCATAACGGTCCCCGTTTTCCTCTGTAACTCACGCCTCTATGGCTGTCAAACGGCACGGGACTTTCTAATACCTGTAATGGTCGGGCTTGTACGGTCCGTGCAATGGGACACCTATGTATTCAGCTTGTTCCGGCGTGAGCCGTGTCAGTTTGACACCCAGTTGTTCCAGATGCAACCGGGCTACTTCCTCATCAAGATGCTTGGGCAGACGGTATACATCAATTTCATAATCGTGCTTCCACAGGTCGATCTGGGCCAGAACCTGGTTGGTAAACGAGTTGCTCATCACGAAAGAAGGATGTCCGGTAGCACAACCAAGATTCACCAGGCGACCTTCGGCAAGCAGATAGATGGAATTCCCTCCGGGGAAAGTATACCTGTCTACCTGCGGTTTGATATTGGTTTTCACAATTCCGGGATATTCTTCCAGCTTTTCCACCTGGATCTCATGGTCGAAATGTCCAATGTTGCATACAATCGACTGGTCCTTCATTTTCGACATGTGTTCAATGGTAATGACATCCCGGTTTCCGGTGGCGGTAACGAAAATATTTCCTTCATCCAGCGCATCTTCCAGTGTTTTCACTTCAAAACCTTCCATGGCTGCCTGAAGGGCACAGATAGGATCAATTTCCGTTACGATTACCCGGGCACCATAAGCCCGCATGGATTTGGCCGATCCTTTTCCAACATCACCATATCCGCACACCACCACCACTTTTCCTGCCAGCATCACATCGGTAGCCCGTTTTATCCCGTCAGCCAGTGATTCCCGACAGCCGTACAGGTTGTCAAACTTCGACTTGGTTACCGAATCGTTTACATTAATAGCTGGAACCAGCAGGGTACCTTTTTCTTTCCTCTGGTACAGTCGATTTACCCCGGTGGTGGTCTCTTCAGACACACCTTTCCATTCACCGGCAATCCGGTGCCATTTGCCAGGATCCTCCTTCTGTGTCTTTTTCAGCTGCTGTAGGAGGATGGCTTCTTCCCTGTTTTCGGGTTTTTTGTCAAGCAGGGAAGGTTCGTTCTCGGCCTCATATCCTTTATGTATCAGCAGGGTGGCATCACCTCCGTCATCGACAACCAGATTCGGACCTTTTCCTCCGGGGAAGGTCAGTGCCTGGTTAGTACACCACCAGTATTCTTCCAGGGTTTCTCCCTTCCACGCAAAAACCGGAATGCCGCGAGCAGCTATGGCAGCGGCAGCATGGTCCTGCGTCGAGAAGATATTACAGCTGGACCAGCGCACATCGGCTCCCAATTCAACCAGGGTTTCAATCAGCACGGCCGTTTGAACGGTCATGTGCAGTGAGCCGGTAATGCGGGCTCCCCTAAGTGGTTTTCCCGAGGCATATTTTTTTCGGGTAGCCATCAGGCCGGGCATTTCCTTCTCGGCTATCTCAATTTCCTTTCTTCCGAATCCGGCCAGACTCAGGTCCTTGACCTTATATGGCAAACTTTCCACCAGTGTTTCCAAGATTTTGTTTTTTTACAAAGTTAACAATTTCAGCTGATCTGGAGTTGTTTTCTTTCAACCTGCAGCCTCTTTACCAAGATAGCGCATTATATCTCGTTTATCATGAAACAGCTGTTCCCGAAGGGCTTCCATTCCGTCAAATTTTTTCTCCGTCCTGATCCGCTTAAACAGGGAGACCACTATATTTTGTCCGTAAAGATCCTCATCCAGTTCGAAGATATGCACCTCAATCGTTCGTCCGTAACTGATTTCATGAAGGGTTGGCCGGAACCCGATGTTCATCATTCCATACCGTTTTTGCCCGCCAAGGAACACCTGTACGGCATACACACCATCGGGGGGAATCAGTTTCCGTTCATCGGTTATGCGGATATTGGCCGTGGGAAATCCCATGCTCCTGCCTACTCCGTTGCCTCTGCCAACCGTTCCCCGGATTAGGTAAGGCTCTCCCAGCATCCGGTTGGCCTGGTCCAGATCTCCCTTTTGCAGGAACTCTCTGATGGTGGTGGAACTGACTTTCATACCGGAAACCGTTTCCGCTTCCACCCTTTTTGTTTCAAATCCGAATCGGCCGGCCGTCTGTCGGATCAACTCAAAACCTCCTTCACGGTTCCTGCCCAGATGATGATTATAACCCATCACCAGCATCCGTACTCCGCATTTCCGCACCAGGTAATCCTTCAGAAAGGTTTCTGCCGTCAATCCGGAAATTTCCGGTGTAAACGGATAAACCAACAGATGATCAACCCCTGCCTTTTCAAACAGGTATATTTTTTCTTCCAGAGTATTCAGTAATCGGAAGGCATGATCGGTTTTGCCCAGCACAATCCTGGGATGCGGCCAGAATGTAAAAACCACGGTTTCACCCTCGAGCTGTTCAGCCGATTGACGCATCTCTTTCAGAATACTTCGGTGACCAGTGTGTACCCCGTCAAAAGTACCGACAGTAATTACCGGGTTTTTTACCATCCATTGCTCAAAGTCGTGATGTATCTTCACCTTTCAAATCTTCTATAGAAGATACAAAAATAGTAAAATGAACAATAGTTGTTCATGATACCCCCATGATATTCATCAGGCTGAAAGGAAGGACACTCCTAACTTTCTCTCCTTAAATTTTTCCATATATTTAAAGAAAATTGATCACATGTCACCCCTTCCCATCATTGAGAAAGATCCCTGGCTGGCTCCATATGAACACATCATCAGAGCAAGGCATGAACATTTTCTGAAAACAGAAAAACAGCTCATTCAGGAAACTGGGAGCCTGAGAGCATTTGCCACCGGGCATTTGTATTTCGGACTTCACCGCGAAAAAAACGGATGGGTTTTCAGGGAATGGGCTCCCAATGCTACGGAAATATTTCTTATCGGAGCATTTTCAGACTGGAAACCGGTTGAAAAGTACCGTCTCGCACCATTGCAATACGGAAACTGGGAAATTCATCTGTCGGAAGAAGCACTGCACCACGGAGACCTTTACAAATTACTGATACGCTGGAAAGAAGGTGAAGGAGAGCGCATCCCCTCCTATGCCAACCGGGTGGTACAGGATGAACAAACTAAAATATTCTCTGCCCAGGTGTGGGACCCTGAAACGGCCTATGCATGGAAACATCCTTCTCCACAAATAAAAGATGAACCTCCCATTATTTATGAATCGCACGTGGGAATGGCCACAGAAGAACAAAGAACCGGGACCTACAATGAATTCAGGGAACAGATTCTCCCCGAAGTGGTAGCGGGAGGGTACAATACCGTTCAGCTGATGGCCATTCAGGAGCATCCCTATTACGGTTCATTCGGATACCATGTTTCCAGTTATTTTGCCCCTTCCTCCAGGTTCGGCACACCCGACGATCTGAAACGCCTGGTGGATGAAGCACATAGAATGGGGCTGGCCGTGATCATGGACCTGGTGCATTCGCATGCGGTAAAAAACGTAACGGAAGGGCTGGGACTGTTCGACGGCACACCTTATCAGTATTTTCATGAAGGCCCCCGGCGCGAGCACATCGCATGGGATTCCCTGTGTTTCAACTACGGCAAACCAGAAGTACTCCATTTTCTGCTGAGCAACTGCCAGTACTGGCTGGCTGAATTCGGATTTGACGGATTCAGATTCGACGGGGTAACCAGCATGCTGTATCTGGATCACGGACTATCCCGTGATTTTACCGATTACAGTATGTATTATGACGGGGGCCAGGACGGAGATGCCATAACCTACCTTACCCTGGCCAACCACCTGATTCATGAAGTCAAACCGGCCGCCATTACCATTGCCGAAGAAATGAGCGGGATGCCCGGCCTGGCGGCTCCCATTGGCCAGGGAGGTATGGGTTTCGATTACCGCCTGGCCATGGGAACCCCCGATTACTGGATCAAGCTGATCAAGGAAGTTCCCGATGAACACTGGAATGTGGGACAGATATTTCATGAACTCTCCCAGCACCGTGTGGAAGAGAAAACCATTGGCTATGCCGAATCGCACGATCAGGCCCTGGTAGGCGACAAAACCATCATATTCAGGCTGATGGACAAGGAAATGTATTACCATATGAACAAGTCGAGCAGGAACCTGATCGTTGACCGGGGAATGACACTTCACAAAATGATCCGTCTGATCACCATTGCCACTGCGGGAGGAGGATACCTGAATTTCATGGGAAATGAATTCGGTCATCCGGATTGGATTGATTTTCCAAGGGAGGGAAACAACTGGTCGTACTTCTATGCCCGCCGTCAATGGAGTTTGAAAAACAATCCCGACCTGAAATATCATTACCTCTCTGATTTTGACCGGGATATGATTGAGCTGGTAAAACAGTCCGGAATCCTGCACATCCCCTTCCCCACCGCTGTGGTGCAGAACGAATCCGACCAGGTGCTGGGTTTCATTCGCGGGGATCTGCTGTTCGTGTTTAATTTAAATCCCACGTGTTCATTCACTGATTACGGAATCTCCGTGCCCAAAGGAAAATACAGGATAGTCCTTTATACCGACGACAGAAAATACGGCGGACAACATCTGATCGACACGGAGATGGATTATTACACCATTCCCGTAACCAAATTATCAGACAACCAGGTATTGAGAATTTATATAACCCCCCGCACAGGGATCGTTTTCAGGGAAATACCTGTCCCGCGCGTCAAATAAAGCGGATCAGATCCATTTTACATAGGGAAAGTCCTGGCGGTGCGGCAGATCGTCATTCTTCGGGAATATGCGAATCCCCAGGTTGAAACTGCCGGGAATTACCGGAACCACCTTCGTATTAAACCAGGCTTTCCCTCCTTCCACCTTTGCCAGTTCAAAGGGCTGAACATGGATTTTCTTGTCTTTCCCCTTCTCATCCGGCCGTGATACGATCAGCTCCAGTCCGAAGTATTCGGGATTGAAATCATTCAGATCGATCTCCACGGCAATGGGATACCGCTGTCCTACCACCAGCCCCTGATGCGCTCCTTCGGGGTATTCCACCGAGACCACCTCGAGCGTTTTCCAGCGTCTGAAGAACCGGGTTTTCCAGCGAACCAGCCTTTTGGCCATCTGATAGTCATGCTCCTGCATGGCCGTTGTTCTCCTGTAAAGCCGTTGATAATACCGGTCAAAATAATCCTGCTGCATTCTCCAGGTGGTAAACCCGGGAGCAACTTCCGACAGTGATTTTTTAATAAATCCCACCCATTGTTCGGGAACATCACTGTCATTTCTGGTATAATAAGCCGGAATAATCTCATTTTCCAGGATCCGGTAAATGGTTTCGGCGTCCATCTCATCCTGAAAACCCTGATCCTCATAGGTTTTTTCTTCCGGGAGAGCCCATCCTGCACCTTCCCGGTAACCTTCCGCCCACCATCCGTCAAGCACACTGAAATGCAGGGTCCCGTTTATTATCGCTTTCATCCCGCTGGTCCCCGAAGCTTCCAGAGGCCGCGTGGGGGTGTTCATCCATACATCCACACTCTGAACCAACTGACTTGCCAGCCGAATGTCATAGTTCTGCAAAAAGATGATCTTACCCAGAAATTCAGGTTGCTTGGATATTTCCACAATGCGTTTGATCAGATCCTGACCGGCTTTGTCATGCGGATGGGCTTTGCCAGCGAATAAAAACTGCACCGGACGTTTCGGGTCGTTTACAATTCGAGCCAGCCTGTCAAGGTTCATGAAAATCAAATGAGCCCGCTTGTATGTGGCAAAACGCCTTGCAAAACCGATAGTCAGGGAATTCGGATCCATCTTTTCAAATACCTCCACGAGGTGCTTTGGATTTTCATGCCGCTTGATCCAGTTCTCCATGGCTCTTTCCTTCAGCACTTCCAGCAATTCATGCTTCATGCCGATTTTGATCTTCCAGATGCGTTCATCGGACACCTCCATGATCTTTTTCCAGCGTTCGGGATCATTATGGTGTTCTTCAAAATCGTCTCCGAATGCTTCGAAGAATAATTCCCTCCACTCCCGGGCGGTCCACGATGGATAATGCACTCCGTTGGTTACATGGCCGATATGCAGTTCATCGGCAAGATAACCGGGGTACAAACCCACAAACATGTCCCGTGCCACCCGGCCGTGTAATTCGCTTACCCCGTTCACTTCCTGTGACAGATTGATGGCCAGATACGACATGTTAAACTCTTCCCCGGGATTACCGGGGTTCATCCGGCCCAGGCCCATAAATTCATCCCAGCTGATTTCAAGGCGGTCGGCATAGTGAGTGATATAGGTACGGAGCATCTCTTCGGGGAAAGAATCGTGTCCCGCCGGTACGGGAGTATGTGTAGTAAACAAAGTGGAAGCCCGCACAATTTCTTTTGCCTCGGAAAAAGTCAGTTTCATTTCCTGTATATATTGCCGGATACGTTCCACCCCGATAAATGCAGAATGGCCCTCATTGCTGTGGAACAGGTCCCTCTTGATATTCATGATGCGCAGGGCACGTATGCCTCCGATGCCGAGTAAAAGTTCCTGCAGCAGCCGGGTTTCACGGCTCCCTCCGTATAACCGGTGCGTAATTCCCCTGTCCTGCGGCTGGTTTTCTTCCAGGTCGGCATCCAGAAGGTACAAATCCACCCGGCCCACCTCCAGCTTCCATATCCGGGCATACAAATTTCGTCCCGGTAAAACGATATGGATCAGGTAAGGTTTGCCGTTCTCATCCTTCATCAGGGTAATTGGCAACCTGTTGAAATCCTGAAAATCGTCCTGAGCATGCTGTTCTCCCAGAATCGAGATCATTTGCTTGAAATAACCATACCGGTAAAGCAACCCTATGCCTATGATATCGGCATTCCGGTCACTGGCCTCTTTCAGATAATCACCGGCCAGAATGCCCAGTCCGCCCGAATAAATCTTTACCGATTCATGCAGGCCGAATTCCATACTGAAATAAGCAATGCGGGGCGGTTTCTTTCTGTTTTTCTGCTTCATATAGGCAGTAAACCGGTCGGATACTCTCTTCAGTTTTTCAACATATTCGCTGTCACCGGCCAGTTTCTTCAACCGGGTGTATTCTACCTGTTCGAATAAAATCAAAGGATTGTATTCGCAGTTTTCCCAGTGTTCGGGATCGATTTGCCTGAAAAGATCCGGGGCTTCGATATCCCAGGTCCACCATAGGTTATTGGCCAGTTTTTGCAAATCTTTCAACCGGCCAGGCAGTTTTGACTTGACGGAAACATTTTTCCACCGGGGAAAAAGTTCCGCCGGCCGTTCAATAATTTGCAGTATCTGTTCGGCCGGCGTTTCGGGTACCAGAGGTTCGGCCCTTCCTTCGGACTTGTCCAGAGCCTGGTGAAATGCTTCGTAATAATAATCCAGCAGGTTATCCCACAGGGCAATACGTGAAATGTCAAAAGCCAGTTTCCCGGCCTTTTCAAACTCATCATCAGAAAGACGGGAATATATTTTGAGGGTTTCAACCAGGTGTTTTACCACATCGGTATCGTTATCGTCGTTTCTGTCAAGCAAGTAAATGGCATGATCCGTTTCTCCGGCATGATCTCGTACCCAGAGGCCAAAACCTGCCAGGCTGGTAGTAACGGTGGGAATGTGGAAAGCCAGGCTTTCCAGCGGTGTGTAACCCCAGGGTTCATAATAGGAAGGAAACACCGTTAGGTCCATTCCCACCAGCAGGTCATAATAGGACAGGTTAAAAATCCCGTCGCGTCCATCCAGGTAGCAGGGTACAAAGATCACTTTTACCTTGTCGTCCGGGTTATTTTCCAGGCCTGAGTTCCTGATCCGGTTCATGATCAGGTCAATGCCCGTATCGTGCAGGTGATGGGTAACATACCTGTCCTTAAGCATATTGCCGCCGGGGTTGGCCATCCTGTCCTGCAGGTCTTTTCTCGGTCCGTAATGCCCGGCCGGAATCAGTAGAAAGGCCACCACCGGACGTTCCAGTGAGGGATCTTCATTCATCTTCCCCAGAGCATCAATAAACAGATCGATCCCTTTGTTCCGGAATTCGCACCTGCCACTGCTGGCTACAAACCGGGTATTATCCGGCAGTGCCTTTCCCATCATGGCATTCACAATCCGGAACATGATATCGCGGGCGGTTTTTCTTTTCTCGCTGAATTCACTGTTGGCAGGAACAAAACTGTCATCGAACCCGTTCGGGGTTACCAGGTTCACCTCCTTTCCAAGGAATTGACTGCATTCCTTCGAAGTAATCTCACTCACGGTGGTGAACACGTCGGCATGCTGGGCAGCCAGCTTTTCAAGGGAAAATTTCGACCGGATGTTAAAATCACGCGATACCTGGTGTGCATCGTACTGCATCAGGTTCTTGTACAGAGGGAAATTATTTCCTGCCAGCGACCTGCCAACAACCGTGGCATGTGTGGTAAAAACGGTGGCAATATGAGGCACTTCCGATTCGAGATACAGAATGCCCGTTCCTGTCATCCACTCATGGAACTGGGCTACCGTACGTTCTCCCGAAGTAATATTGAACCGGGAAAAACTTTCGATCACTTTGCCGGCGGCATAACCGAACAACGCCGGCTCAATATAATCCCACTGACCCGAAAGGGAATCGAGCTTGTGGGTCTCCCAGAACCGGGCAAATATCTGATCCTTCTGCGGAAAAAACGGCGTAAAATCCACCAGAACGGCAACCGGACGACCTGCAATTTTCCATCTGCCGGTCTTTATCCGTAATCCTTCTTCCCTGGCTTTTTCCCTCCAGAACCTAAACAACCGGGTATCCTCTTCAAACTCGGGGTGTTCATCTTCCCCCCTCCACACATCAGGGCCGATCAGAATGTAATTATTCTTTAACCGGGAAACCAGTTTGGCCGCCTTGGTAGAGATGACCGTATGGATGCCGCCCACCTTGTTGCATACTTCCCAGCTTGTTTCAAACAGGTATTCCGGCATGATTTTATTCTTATTCATTTTTTTCTGAAATTAAATGGAATCATCGCGAGGAATTATTTTGATGATCTCTTCCTGGTGCCGGGAGATTTTCCGGTGGAAGAGGCTTTTTTGCCTGACTTCTTCCGAACAGCAGGAGCAGGCTTACCCCCTGTTTTTTTGCCGGAGGATTTTCCGGCTGTTCCTGTTCCTTCTTTTTTCCGGGAAGAAACCTTCCTCTGTGCCGGTGCCCTGGAAGCGGATTTTCCGGCAGATGCCGCACCCAGCCGGATTTTTTCCTCGTATTTTTTAATGACCTCATCCTTCTCCCTCACCATCTGATATAACCTGGCCAGTTCCTTCTCTTCCGAAGTGCTGGGTAGTGCGGCATTCAGCCTGATCATAAAATCGCTCAGCACGTTCATGTAATTGATAAAGGCATCGTAAGGGGAATTGTACGGATTAAAATAGGAGTGCACCGATCCGTCGGAAAAGAACTTTGTACACATATAATAGAAATGATCGCTGTTCTGCAGGTAATACCAGTCTTTTTTCAGACCGGGATCGTCCAGGTTCCGGATTTTATCCGTCAGACTGTACAGCTTGTTAAAGGCTTCCTCCTGAAGGGGATTGCCCAGCCAGGCCGTCAGATCCCTCTCTTCATCCGCCCAGGAAATAGGATAAGGAACATGTATGGCCGATACCACATACAGCTTTCCTGCTATTTCCGAAGGAGTAGAAAACTGATAGGTGGATTTGTCAAAAACATTGGCGGGAAGGGCTTTGAGGAATTTAAAAATTCCAGTATCGGCCCACTGGTGCTCACCATAAGTCTCATAATCCATAAACAGATTGAGCACTTCTTCCCGGGGTGGAATCGTATTGATCCACGACACAAATTTTTCGGCCGTCAGGGGCCATTCACCCCATGATTTATTGGAAAAACGGAAAGCAATATCGTCGCTCAGTTTAAAATTTCTCAGCAGCACTTTTAATTTGGGGTTAATGGCATTGGCATACAAAAAGTTGGGACTTTTCCACCCCAGCACATGCTTGGCTCCTTCGGTAAGCATAACTCTGTATCCCATATCGGCTACCATGGCGCCGATTTCATCGGAATAGATATGCTCGGTATTCCGGAAAGCGGTAGGTTCCTGACCGAACAAGGTTTTCATCCTCTCCGCATGCATTTTTACCTGCATTTCAAATTCTTCCCGGTCTTTCAGCGAAGCCAGGGAATGAGCGTAGGTTTCGGCCAAAAATTCCACCTGACCGGTCTGTGCCAGCTTCTGAAAACTTTCCAGAACCTCGGGCGCATAGAGCTCGAACTGCTCAAGCGCCATGCCGGAAATGGAAAACGACACCTTGAACTTACCCTGGTGCTTTTTGATCAGATCCAGGATGATCTTATTGGCCGGAAGATAACAGTGATTAGCCACCTTCCTTACAATGGATTCATTGAGATAATCATCATAGTAATACTGCTCATTCCCTATATCGAAAAACCTGAATCTTCGCAAGCGAAAGGGTTGATGAACCTGAAAATAAAGACATATGGTTTTCATGCATTCTTAGGATTTGCCTTGATTTAACACATCATAATAAACATCCCTCACCTGGCGGGCCGATTCTTCCCAGCGGAGGTTGTCCACTTCAATCTTTCCGTATTTTTTGAACATGGCTGACAGGGCGGGATAATTCAACAGGCCGTAAATGGAATCGGCAATGGTATCAATATCCCAGAAATCCACCGTAATGACATAGGTCAGTATCTCGGCCACGCCCGACTGGCGGCTGATGATCACCGGCACATTGCTCTGCATGGCTTCCAGCGGAGATATACCGAAAGGTTCCGATACGGAAGGCATAATATACAGATCGCTCATCCGGAGCATATCAAATACATCGTCCCCCTTCAGGAACCCGGTAAAATGAAATCGGTCGGTGATCCTGAGCTGGGCAGCCCGCAGGATCATCTTTTCCATCAAGTCGCCGCTGCCGGCCATAATGAAACGAACATTCCGCATTTTTTTCAACACCCGGAAAGCGGCTTCAATAAAATATTCCGGGCCTTTCTGCATGGTAATCCTGCCCAGGAAAGTAACAATCTTGTCGTCCACCCCTTTCCGTAATCCCTTGGGTTTATGCTCTTCCAGGGGCTCAACGGCATTGTACACGGTAATCACCTTTTCGGGAGGAATGCCGTATTTTTCGATTACAATACTCCGGGTAAGGTTACTGACTGCAATAATGCGGTCGGCCGCTTCCATTCCCCTTTTTTCAATGGTATATACATCGGGATTAACATTCCCCCCGCTGCGGTCAAAATCGGTGGCATGTACGTGAATGATCAGAGGTTTACCCGAGGCTATCTTGGCAGCAATCCCGGCAGGATAAGCCAGCCAGTCGTGTGCATGGATCAGGTCGAATTCCTCATCCCGGCCAATGATCCCCGCTACCAGGGCATAATTGGCAATTTCATCCAGCAACCCCGGTCCGTATTTTCCTGAAAACACAATCCTTCCTTCTTCGTCAATGTGAAGATACCGGCTGCTTCCGGCTTCCTCCCGGGAATGAATCTTTTCATATTCCTCGGGGTCCATATAGGGGATCAGGTGGGAAGCTACCTCCAGGTAATCGAATTTCTTTCTGAATGTTTCAATATCCAGCCTTTTGCGGGTAATGGGAACATCACCGGCCCCGATCAGTCGGATGGCCGACTGGTCTTCATCCCCGTACGCCCTGGGAACCACAAATAACATATCCACATCGGGCAGGGTCGACATCCCCCGCGTAAGACCGTAGCTGGCCGTTCCCAATCCGCCCGTGATGTGCGGAGGAAACTCCCAGCCAAACATTAACACTCTCATGTACAGGATATCTGTTTAATTAATGATAAATTTTATGAAGATAACTCTTCCACTTCCTGTAACAAATTGATCGTCTGCAACACGGCAGCCACACTCCATGCCTGGGAAATAGCCCCGCGCGGACGATGCGGCGGGTCGCCGTCATAAATTTCCGGCAGGGTCCCTACCCCGTGTATGGTCATATCTTCTTCTAGTCCGCTCAGAATTTTCCTGAACATTCCGGAAGCAGACCGCGGATTGACCTTCAGGTAGCCCAGGCAGAAGAATTCCAGCAACCAGGGCCATACGGTTCCCTGATGATAAGCCAGGTCACGTTCTTCCTGGGTACCCTGATACACGCCCCGGTAAAATTTGTTGCGCGGCGAAAGGGTCCGCAATCCTTTGGGCGTGAGCAGTTCTTTCTCAATAACCTCCAGCACAGACCTGATCATCAGATCATCGAGCATCACATGGTCAAGGGCAGTAGCTATCACCATATTCGGCCGGACACTAAAATCGGTCATATCTTCATTTACATAATCCGCAAGGATACCGCGTTCCGGATTCCAGAAGGTATCGAGGAATGACTGCCTGATCAGCGGAGGAAGTTCTTTCCACTCTTTTATAAAAGTTTCATCACCGAACTCTTCAGCCAGCTCCAGGGTAAATTGTATGGCATTGTACCATAAAGCATTGATCTCAACAGCATAGCCGTCCCTTGGAGTTACCGGAACACCGTTCACCACCGCATCCATCCAGGTAAGAGCCTTGCCCGGCGAACCGGAATAGATCAGCCCGTTGGCATCCATGCGGATGCCGAAATCGGTACCCTGCCGGTAGGCTTTCAGTACCTCTTTCATGGAAGGTCCGTATTCTTCCCACAGTTCATTTCTCATTCCCGTATATCTCAAATATTCCTGCAGGGAGCGAAAAAACCAGAGGGGAGCATCCACCGAATTGTAGGCATATTCCCCGATGCCACCCATGTTGGGAAACAATCCCCTCTTCATGCGTTTCTTCATGGTTGCCAGCACTTCAAGGCAGGTATCCACATCACCAATCGCCAGTGTCAGGCCGGGCAGGGCAATAAATGTATCTCTTCCCCAGCTGCCAAACCAGGGGTATCCGGCCACTACTTCGATATCATCCTCCACACGCTGAATAAATTGACGGGCTGCATTTACCAGGCAGGCCCGGAAACTGTCTCTCGGTTCCCGTTTTTTCAGTTCAGTGGTAAATTTTCGCTTGAAAACCCGGGGAGATTCTTCCGTTATGGAAGCCGAAAATACAATGCTCTCTCCCTTTTTGATGGGAAGTTCAAAATAACCCGGAACATACAGGTCCTCGCGAAAATCATACCCCCGGCGCTGCTCCTCCAGGTATTCGATGTTATAATACCAGTGGGGAACATGCACATAATCAGGAGTTTTATTGAACTGCATATGCAGATACGGGAAACCGGGATACATGCGTACCCTCACCCCGTTCGGAACCTTATGAGCTCTGAAACTGGCATCCATATTGGAGTGCGTGAGCTCGTGCATGTTCCTGAAAGCCAGAAACGGTTTGAACCGGAGGATGGTGGGGGAATGTGCCTCCACCAGCGTATACCTGATCAGAATCTGTGGCTTGTTCTCTACCAGCAAACTGTCCTGCTCAAGCACAACCCCTCCCACACGGTACACCGTTTTTGCCACCAGGTCAATCTCAAAATCGCGGATATATTTGTGCCCTTTCGGACCATAATGATCACCCTCATACTTGTGTATGCCCAGATTAAACATCTGTTCATACTGAATAACTGACACATCCAGTGAGGATAACAGCACATATTTTCCCCATCCGAATTGCTTCAGGGGAGTCACCAGCAAACCATGATACTTCCTCGTATTGCAGCTAATAATGGTAGAACAGGCATAGGTTCCCGAACGGTTCGTCTTGAGTATTTCGCGGTTCAGCGAATACTCCAGATTGATCAGCTGTGTTTTGTCAAACTGAATGTAACCCATAGATGCATTCTTTAATCAGTTTTTACCTCTTTCCCAGCCATTTAATCCCTGGAAAACAAGCCTGCAAATATCAATATATCTTCATTCATACTCAACGCTTTGGGGAATATTTTCACCAATTTCACATAAAGAACAGACAGGTAAAGGGAAATAGTCGGCCAAAGCTGACCAGGTAAAAGTTTTTTGTTTAAATTTATTTACCTTTGCGGGATATTCCTGTATACACACCGTTGCCCCCGAACAATAAAATACAATTTTTGCATATGTTAATATAACAATATTTTTGCTTCTATGAAAAAAAATATACCATACCTTGTCGCCGCATTGATCATTGCCCTGGTATTTTCCTGCCTGCCGTCGGGAAGATCGGTACGTCTTGAGGCCTCCTTCCAGAATGCAGCAAACAATTCTTTTTTTATATCCGAAGTTTTTACCGAATCTGTCAACCGGATCGATTCTCTTCAGGCCGGGCCTGACGGATCTTTCACCTGGAAAACCAGGATCAGCCAGCCGTCTTTTTACCTTGTGGAACGCCATCCCGGGGAACATGTCATCCTGATCATTCATCCCGGAGAACACATATCCATATCGGGCGACATCAGCGATCCTATGAACAGTATTGTTATTGAAGGTTCCAAAGATTCGGAACGCCTGCTCGAGCTCAACCGTACCCTTACGCACAACCTCCTGGAACTGAATTCCCTGTTCGACGCTTATCAGGACCCCGCTACCGGATCTTTCAATATGGATGATCTGGATGAAATAAACAACCGGGCTCAGCAGATACTCGAAAGACAAAGAGAATACAATATACATTTCATTGAACAGGATCCGGCATCCCTGGCCAACCTCATCGCCCTGCACCAGCAAATATCCCAGCAGCAACCGGTACTCAACCTGATCGAAGATTATGAAATTTTCGCACGCACTGATTCCGTCCTGTACCAGCTGTACCCTGAAAACGAGGCCGTACAGGCCATGCACCGGAATGTACTGGCCGCCGGTGAATATCACCAGCGAAACATGCTGAAGGATGAAGTGTTGGGAATTGGCCGGATAGCCCCTGAAATCAGACTGCCTTCCCCACAGGGCGATACCATTGCGCTGTCATCCACCCAGGGAAATATCGTGCTGCTCGATTTCTGGGCAGGATGGTGTTCCCCCTGCCGTCAGGAAAATGCCAATCTGGTAAGGGCCTACAATAAATACAAAAACAGAGGGTTCCGGGTGTACCAGGTTTCTATTGACCGAGAAAGAGAAAGCTGGCTGAATGCCATTGAAGAAGACCATCTGGAAGAATTCATTCATGTGAGCGATCTGAAATACTGGAAATCTCCCGTTCTGGGCAAATATTATATCGAATCCATCCCTGCTAATTTCCTGCTTGACGAAGAAAGCAGAATCATCGCCCGTAACCTCAGGGGAGATGCCCTGGAAGAAAAACTCGCAGAGATTTTTGAAAACCGGTAATACCATGATCAGATACCTGTCTTTTCTTACCCTGTTCCTTCTGCTGGCTTCATGCCACCGTAATCGGGTAGTCATCCGGGGAACGCTGGAAAATGGAGCTGCTATCCCGGTAGTGCTGGAAGAAATGAATATCGATTCCGTCCGTTCCGTAGATTTGGTGGTTACCGGCCGGAACGGAAAATTCATCTTCAGGTACGATACCAAACAACCCCGGTTCCTCTACCTGAAAATTAACGGACATGATCCCATCACCCTGCTGGCCGAACCCGGAGAGAATATTGTTTTTCAGGCATCGGCCGACCGGCTGCCCGGGGAATACCACCTGACAGGATCACCCGGATCCATACTGGTCCGGGAACTGGAACAGCACCTCCGGAAAACCATCGGCACACTGGATTCCCTCCAAACCCTGTATGACAGCCTTCAAGCCATCCCTGCTCCGGCCGGACGGCTTGAAGAACTGGAAGCTGAATATGCACAGGTAATCAAAAACCAGCGGCAATACAGCATCCGCTTCATCATGCAGCACACCGGATCACTGGCCTCTTACATGGCCATGTATCAGAAACTGGATACCAAAACCTATGTGCTGAACACCACATTCGACCTTCAGTACATGAAGATCCTTTCCGACTCCCTGGGAAAATATTATCCCCGCTCCGGATATGTCAGAGCTCTGAAATCCGATCTGAAAACAGAAATGGCACAATACCGGAGCGAGCAGATGAAACGGTTGATCGAGAACATGGAACCTACCCCGTTCGATGTTGCCCTTCCCAACCTGGAAGGTGACACAGTACCCCTGAGTTCACTGCAGGGCCATTATACCCTGCTGAATTTCTGGAGTACCGCCCATACCGAAAGTATGCAGGAAAACCGGGATATTCACCGGTTCTTTCAAAAATACCGGCCCATAGGGTTCAGGGTCTACCAGGTAGCTCTCGATACCAACCGAACGCTGGTAAAACAGATCATGGAATACGAGGATTATTCGTGGATCCAGGTAATCGATACCGACATGGAACACTCCAGAACGGCCCTGTTATTAAATGTTAGGGATCTTCCTTCCAATTTCCTGATTAATCCCAGAGGAGAATTCATCGCCAGAGATCTTTACGGCGATGCTCTCCGGCAAAAACTTTCCCAGATTTATGACTGACCGGCCCGGAACAGAGGTATTTTTTGCCTCCGACGCCCACCTGGGTTTTCCATCCCACGACCGGAGCCTTCCACGGGAAAAAATGCTGGTCCGTTGGCTGCGGGAAATCAAACCCCGGGCACAGGCCCTGTTTCTTGTTGGCGATATGTTCGATTTCTGGTACGAATATAAACGGGTGGTACCCAGGGGATTTACCCGTTTTCTCGGAGAGGTGGCCCGCTTTACCGATGAAGGAATCCCGGTACATTTCTTTACAGGAAACCACGATCTGTGGACATCCGACTACCTGGAAAAGGAAACCGGTATGATCATTCACCGCGAACCCTTGCGTACCCGTATCGGGCAACACCGTTTTCTGATTGCCCACGGCGACGGACTGGGACCGGGCGAGCGGGGCTACAAATTTCTGAAACGGATCTTCACAAGCCGTATCCTTCAGTGGTGTTTCTCCCGCCTTCATCCGAATTTTTCCCTCTGGTTCGGTCATTCCTGGTCACATTCCAGCCGGAAATCCCGCGAAAACGAACCGTTTCTGGGCGCAGAAAAAGAACACCTGTTTCAGTACGCAAGAGAGGAAAACGAAAAGGATCCGGTAGATTATTTTATTTTCGGACACCGGCACCATCCCGTGCTGGAAAAACTGAATGAAAAATCGAAAATTGTCTACCTGGGCGACTGGGTCGATCACTTTACCTACGCGGTATACAACGGGGAAAAAGTGGAACTGAAAAAATACGGATAACAGCTTTCCCCTGCGACCGGAAAAATTCTATCGCAGAAGATAGGCCAGAAATACCCCGATGTAGTTCCCCACGGCGTACCCGGCAATCCCAATGATCAGCCCGGTGAGTATCACCTCCCTGTTTTTCAGGGCACCCGCAATAACCGGAACAAATGGCGGTGAACAAATCAGGGCACTGCCCGAAATGATCACTGTGTCGGCATCCAGTTTGAAAATCCTGGCCAACAGGGCATGTAAAATATGTGAACCGAACATGGCCAGCCCCACATACCAGAAAAGGGAAAAGGATATGTCGGCCAGTTGCCTGATATCGGCCATCGAAGCCACCACCAGGCAAAAGATCAGGATCAGGTACATACCGGCCTGAAAGGTCTTTTTGATCCTTTTCACCCGCGGAACAAACGAAAAGGCAATCCCGAAAGTGGTTATCAGCAGGATAATGGCTGCCGTGGAAAAATCGGCCGGGAACAGCTTGCTGAGGAGAAAACTGACTCCCGTAATCGCAATCGACAGACCAAAGGCGGCCAGAATGGGCAGGAAATTATTCTTCAGCAAAATGCCCTGATAAGAATCGAATTCATCGTCAAGGTTTCCGGCTTCCCCACTTACCTCTGCTTTTTTGAACGGACGCAGGAATGTTAGAAAAACACGCTGTCCCACCGACAGGATGAACACCAGATACAGGGCTCCCAGAGCCAGTTCATAGGTATGGGTCATGATGTACAGTTCCTGGTCCACATTCAGAGCTGTTTTCATGGCGGCCAGGTTGGGTGTTCCGCCGGTATAAATAGCCACCAGCATTCCGGCCACTTTCCAGTTCTCAGGAAGCTGATCGCGGAACAGGTAAAAACCGGCCACCACCATGATCAGAACAGTGAATAACCCGAGAAGCAACGATTTCATGGCCGTACCGGCCTGTGAGAACCACGACTTCACATCCATGGAAAACAGAATCAGAGGCAGGGCCAGGGGAATGGTCAGGTTGGACATCAGTTCCTGGTACCTGGCTGCTCCTTCAGGCAAAATGCCGGCATTACCGATGATCAGACCCACTGCATAACAAATCAGCACAGCCCCAATCTTCTTCATAATGGAAAAATAATGCTCCAGGTACAATATCACTACCGGAGCCAGAATGAAAAAGGCCAGCAAAATAATGAGTTTGTAGTGCATGGATTTTTGTTTAGGGTGGTTTCAGAGAATGGGCACGGTATCCGCATCATTATGCCACGAGGCGGTTCCGGACGAGCCAAATAAAATAACATTCGCGGTAAATACAAATTAATTCAGCAAATATTTTCGTAAATTGGAAGTATTCGTAATCCGGTATTTAATAAAATCATCAAACCATTATCCCCATGAAAAGCAAAATCAATCAGCTTATCAGCGATTACCGCCAGGGCAGAATCGGGCGCCGTGAGTTCATGAAAAAAATGGCTGTGCTGGCCGGAGGATCCGCCGTTTCCGTCGGTTTCATTTCCCTCACTGGATCCTGCGCCGGAAAAACAGGCGGAGAGAAAAAGGAACTGGAGAACGCGTTCATCACCTATCCCGGACACACCGGTGATGTGCGTGCTTATCTTTCTGTTCCGCGCGGAAAGAAAAAATACCCTGCCGTGATCATTATACACGAAAACCGGGGGCTGGTACCCCATATCATGGACGTCAACCGGCGTATGGCCCGTGAAGGGTTTCTGGCCCTGGCACCCGACGCCCTGTCACCGCTCGGAGGAACTCCGGAAGATGACCCCGACCGTGGCCGCACCATGATCGGACACCTGGACCGGGAAGATACGGTAAAAGATTTCGTTGCCGCCGTGAAATACCTGAAAACCCATCCCCGGTCAACAGGCAGGGTGGGATGCACCGGCTTTTGCTGGGGAGGAGGAATGACGAACCAGGTGGCCGTGAACGCACCGGAGCTGGATGCCGCGGCACCCTACTATGGAGCCCAGCCCGACCCGGAAGATGTGCCGAAGATCAAAGCCTCCGTCATGGCTCATTACGCCGGGGATGATGCCCGCATCAACGCAGGTATTGAGGCTTTTGAAGAAGCCCTGAAAAAGGCGGGCATAGAATACCATATCTTCCTCTATGAAGGGGCCAAACACGCCTTCAACAACGACTCCAACCCCGACCGGTATCATCCCGAAGCAGCCAGGCTGGCCTGGGAACGAACGGTTCAATTCTTTAAAGAAAAGCTTGGCGAAGCAAAATAATCCCCCGGACAGAGTTGACGGGATGACCGGGGGGCATGCCGGGCCCGGCAATCCCCTGTCAGGAATCCCCGCCGTTCCAGACAGCCGCCACCGTATCGGCAAAGGGCTTTACATGGTTGAAAAAGAGCCTGTACCCCGCACACAGGTAATTCAAACCCGGTTCTCCGCCGGGAGTCTTGATGAAACGGTTTTTGGGACATTCCCCGTTGCACATGTCAAGCACTTCGCATTCCAGGCAAAACCGGGGCAGGCTGTCCCGTTTGGCCCGGCCGAAAGCCAGCTGCCGGGGATCGTCCAGCAGGTCCTGAAGGTCTGTTTCCCCGATGTTCCCCAGAAGATGGGATTGATCCACATAGTGGTCGCATGAATAAAAATCACCGTTCCATTCCACCACCGGCACCCGGCCGCAGGTCTTTTTGAATATGCACAGGGTATGGTCCTGATGAAAAGCGGTGCGCAATGCCTCTTCGAAAATCTGCACCTGCAGCCGGCCGATATCCTTCTTTTTCCATTCGTCAAAAATGGTGCACAGGAACTTCCCGAAATCGCTGGAAGGGACACTTGCCGGGCTCACTCCTTCCTGGCTCCCCGGTCGATGCTCCACCAGGGGGAGAAAGGTAATGAACCGGGCCCCCAGTGACCGGAAGAAACGGTATACTTCCAGCGGAGCCTTCACATTATCACGATGCACCACACACAGGATCTCAAAAGGGATCCCGTATGCACGAAGCAGTTCCAGCCCTTTCATGGTCCGGTAGAAAGTGGACTGTCCCTGCCGGTTTTGCCGGTACAGGTCATGGAAGGGCTGCGTCCCGTCAAGGCTTACCCCCACCATAAAATTTTCATCGGTAAAGAAACGGCACCAGGTATCGTTCAGCAGGGTGGCATTGGTCTGTATCCCGTTGAATACCTGTTGCTCCGGCTTCCTGTATTTTTTCTGCCAGGCTGCAGCCTGCCTGAAAAATCCCACTCCGGCCAGGGTGGGTTCTCCTCCGTGCCAGGAGAAAAACACCGGTGATCCGCCGGAAGCCTCCAGGTGCTGAATAATATATTTTTCCAGCAGGGAAGCGGACATGACCGTTTGACCGCCGTGAAGCAACTCCTCCTTATCCAGGTAGTAACAGTAGGTACACCGCAGGTTGCAACGGGCTCCCGCAGGTTTTACAAAAACCTGGAATTCAAGGTCCCTGTTTTCCATCATTTTTCACTGGTGGCTAAGGTTTCCTAATTGCTATCAAATTCATCCTGCCCACCCTTCCCGGTCGAGGTTGCGGTACTGAATGGCTTCTGCCAGATGCGAAGGCAGAATGTCCGGGCTTTTTTCCAGATCGGCAATGGTGCGCGATACTTTCAGAATACGGTCGTAGGCCCGGGCTGACAGTCCAAGCTTATCCATGGCATTTTTCAGGATCAGGTGGCCCGATTCCGTCAGTTTGCAGTATTTCCTCAGCATGCGCGAGGTCATCTGGGCATTGCAGAACACCCCGTTTTCTTCCTTGAAACGAATTTCCTGCAGTTTCCGGGCTTCCGTCACCCTTTCCCTGATTGCCCGGCTGGGTTCGGCTTCCCGTATATCCCCCAGTTTTTCAAAAGGCACCGGCACCACTTCAATGTGAATATCGATTCGGTCGAGGAGCGGACCTGAAATGCGGTGCAGGTATTTCTGCACCACCCCGGGAGTACATACACAGGGCTTGTCGGGATGGTTGTAATAACCGCACGGGCAGGGATTCATGGAAGCCACCAGCATGAAACTGGCCGGGTATTCCACCGCAAACCGGGCCCGGCTGATAGTGATCACCCGGTCTTCCAGGGGCTGGCGCATCACCTCCAGCACCGTCCGCTTGAATTCGGGCAGTTCATCGAGGAACAGCACCCCGTTATGAGCCAGGGATATTTCCCCCGGCTGGGGATAGGACCCACCTCCCACCAGGGCCACGTCGGAAATCGTGTGGTGAGGCGACCGGAACGGCCGGCAGGTCATCAGCGAGGCATTGCTTTCCATTTTCCCGGCAACGGAGTGTATCTTGGTGGTTTCCAGGGCTTCTTCAAGGCTCAACGGAGGAACGATGGTCGGCAACCGCCGGGCCAGCATGGTTTTGCCGGCACCAGGAGGACCTACCATAATCACATTGTGCCCCCCTGCCGCAGCAATTTCCAGGGCCCTTTTCACATTTTCCTGTCCTTTCACATCTGAAAAATCCACATCGTACCGGTTCCCTTCCCTTTCAAACTCGGCTTCCAGGTCGATGTACACCGGCCCGGGTGTGGTTTTTTCTTCCAGCATATCCACCACCTCGCGCAAATGCCCCAGCCCATATACTTCCAGCCCTTTTACCACGGCCGCTTCCCGGGCATTGGCTTCAGGAACAATCAGACGCCGGAAACCCGATTCCCGCGCCTGCAAGGCCATGGGCAATACCCCTTTCACCGGATGCAAGCCTCCGTCAAGCGACAGTTCCCCCATCATCACGATTGTTTCCAGATTCCGTGCAGAGATCTGGCCGGAAGCAGCGAGAATACCCACCGCCAGGGGAAGGTCGTAGGCCGAACCTTCTTTCCGGATATCCGCCGGCGCCATGTTCACCGTGATGCACATCCCCGGCCATTCGAATCCGTTGGTCTTCAGAGAAGAAATGATCCGTTGCTGGCTTTCCTTCACGGCATTGTCGGGCAACCCAACCAGATGGAACCTGAAACCCCGCGATGCATGCACCTCAACGGTAATAGAGGTGGCATTGATACCATGCACCGCACTGGCATAGGTTTTTACCAACATATTGAAAACGAAATTTTATATTATTTATATATAGTTTAATATTATTTATTATATATTATATTTTATTAATTTTTATATTAAACTATTTTAGTTTTGTTTAAATAATATTTTCCGGCAAGGGTTCACGGGGCGGGAATTGGAATAGTTAAATGTAATAAAATCAACGGATTTTCTGAAGGATTTTTTTCTAATCATTACATATAAAAAACAAGATGACACATTCTTCTTCATCCGGTTTCCGGGAATGAGGATGTTACCGGATCATTTTCTCTGCATGGGATATTGCCGGCAACCGGTGAATACCAGATGAAGGTTTCCTTGCTTGCGGAAATTTCCATACCTTTGCCTTCAAGATTCACAGGACATGGCATTACCCAGTTTTTTCAAAATCAACAAGAACAGAAGGTTTAACTATATTCCGCGATATTACGATCCGGGCAAGGAAGAGCTCGAGGAAAGGATACGGAATATTGAGATCGAAATGGGAGTGAACCGGAAAGACGACGATGTGTATACACCCCGGATACACCGGGGCATGATGACAGGGCGCCACTCCTCGCGAAGAAAAGCTAATTTTCAGTCCAATCTCCGGTTGCTGGTCATTCTGGCCATCCTGCTGCTGATTTCCTACATCCTTTTCTTTGCCTGAACCGGTAAGCTGATCCGTGCATGACCGATATTATCCGACTTCTGCCTGATTCAGTGGCCAACCAGATTGCTGCCGGGGAAGTAATCCAGCGGCCGGCATCCGTTGTTAAGGAACTGGTGGAAAACTCCATAGATGCCGGAGCAACGGAAATAAAAGTGGTGGTGCGCGATGCAGGGAAAACCCTGGTGCAGGTGATCGACAACGGCAGCGGAATGACGGAAACCGACGCCCGCATGGCCTTCGAACGGCATGCCACTTCCAAGATCAACAGTGCCGACGATCTTTTTTCCATCCGGACCATGGGTTTCCGCGGCGAAGCCCTTGCTTCCATTGCCGCAGTAGCCCAGGTGGAAGCAAAAACACGCCGCCCCGATAATGAAATCGGCACTTTTCTGGAAATTCACGGCTCCGAAGTAATCAGCCAGGAACCGGTTGCCTGTTCGGCAGGAACCCAGATATCGGTTAAAAATCTGTTCTACAATATTCCGGCCAGGAGACGGTTCCTGAAAACCGATTCCACCGAGCTCAAACACATCATTTCGGAATTCCAGCGGGCCGCCCTGGCCTGCCCTTCCG
>DQWH01000006.1 GCA_011042635.1 Bacteroidota bacterium
GTCCGGCCGATATTGGTCCCCTGGCCATGGATCCGGGAGCCTGCGGAGCCACGGTCAGCTGGACCGATCCCACAGCCATGGACAACTGCGACGGGGCAGTGGCCGTGACCAGAACGGATGTCACCGGTTTGAACAGCGGCGATCTGTTCCCCGAAGGCGTCACGACGATCTCCTACGAGGCCACCGACACAGAAGGCAATACCAGCACCTGCAGCTTCACTGTGACGGTCGAAGACACCGAACCACCTGTTGTGGTTTGTCCTTCTGATCCTGTAGTGGATGCGGATCCCGGGGAATGCTACTATACCATATCAGGAACCGAATTTGATCTGGTGACGGTAGCAGATAATTGCGGAATAGCATCCGTTAGCAATGATCTGAATGGCCTGGCTACACTGGCTGGAGAGCAGGTGACAAATGGCATGACTGTTACCTGGACGGTAGCAGATGCGGCCGGTTTGATGGCACAGTGCAGTATGAATATTACCGTGATAGCCTTACCTTCAGATCCAGGACCCATTACGGCCAGTGATGATGAAGTTTGTGAAGGACAGACAGGAGTAACCTATTCGATTGATCCGGTAGACAAAGCAACAGGTTATAGCTGGACCGTACCTTCCGGAGCTACTATTGTGGGACCAACGGATGGCACTTCCATTGTTGTGGACTATGCAATAGGTGCCAGCAGCGGTCTGGTAACGGTAACGTCTGAAAACAGTTGCGGTTCCAGTACCGGATCGTCGGAATTTTCCGTAACTGTACATCCGTTGCCTGTAATAGCGCTCACTTCAAGCGATGCAGATAATGTCATTTGTGCCGGAGAATCGGTAACATTTACCGCAACCGGCGGAATTCAATATGAGTTTTACATCAATGGTGTATCCGTACAGGGTCCTGATGTGAATGATACGTTTACCTCAGATATGTTGAGTGATATGGACGCTGTCTCCGTAATGGTGACAGACGTAAACGGATGCAGTCAGACCAGTGCAGATATGATAATGACCGTGAATGAGCTACCGGCAGGGAACATTACCGATCTGATGCCTGTTGCCTGCTATGGAGAATCTACCGGAAGTATAACAGTGGAAGCAGATCCCGCCTATGGTCAGGCTCCTTATCTTTACAGCCTGGATGGAGTTACTTTTGAATCTTCAGGTGTGTTTGGCAGCCTTGCAGCCGGGGATTATACGGTAATCATTCTGGATGATAACGGTTGCCAGGCAGAAGTGCCGGTACAGATTACACAGCCTGCTACAGCCCTGTCAGCCACGATTGTTAGTCAAACGGATGTGCAGTGTAACGGAGAGTCTAGCGGAACGTTTACTATCCAGGGAGAGGGAGGGACCTCACCCTATGAATACAGTATTGACGGAGGAATGAACTGGCAAGCCAATGGTACATTCAGTGGTCTGGCTGCCGGAGATTACACTGTCACAGTAAGGGATAACAACCTCTGTACCCATGATCTGGTTATTCCTGTTGCGCAACCGGAGGTTCTTATGGTCGTTGTCAGCAGCACGGATGTGACCTGTTACGGTAATGGAGACGGGACAGCTACAATAACCGTTGCCGGAGGCACTTCTCCTTATACCTATGCATGGAGCGATGGTCAGACAACTGCCACTGCCATTGGATTGGGTCCCGGCAATTATTCCATTACGGTAATAGATGATCACGGTTGTACGGTGACGGAGACTGTTACCATTTCGGAGCCTCTACCTATTGAGACCGATCCGGATATTATCCCGGCTACCTGTCCGGGGATTGACGACGGGGCCGTGACTTTGAATGTTTCAGGCGGTATTCCTCCGTATGCCATCCTGTGGTCAAACAATGCCACAACGGAATATCTGGTGGATGTTTCGGGTGGTACCTATACGGTTACCATTACCGATATGAATAACTGCGAACTGTTTGAAACCATTGAAATTCCTTATCAGCAGCTTTCATGCCTGAAAATTCCAACAGCATTCACACCCAATGGCGACAATGCCAACGATTACTGGTATATTGAAGGGATAGAGCTGTATTCTGATGCCCGTATAGAGATATTCAACCGTTGGGGTGAACTTGTATTTTCCACTGATTCAGGTTACGACAATTCGTGGGATGGAACATACAAAGGCAGACCCTTACCTATGGATTCATACCATTTCATTATCGATTTAAAAAATGGAGAAGACCCCATTACAGGTAATGTGACTATTGTTCGTTAAAGGTAATATGCAAAATATGACAAAGTACGTGAAATGGTTGATCTGGTTATCAGGTGTTTTTCTGTGCAGCGAATCAGCAGCCCAGCAGCTACCCCTGTACAGTCAGTATATGATGAATGGATTTTTATTGAATCCTGCCCTTACGGGAAGTGATGTATATACATCGGTTAATATTACTGCCAGGGAACAGTGGGTAGGTTTTACCAATGCTCCGAGGACGCATGCTATCAGTGCACAAACACGACTTCTCAGGAAAAGTTTTATTTCCAGATCTACTACAGTAAGAAGGAAGATCAGGAGGCCTACCCGCAGTGGGAGGGTGGGTATTGGAGGATATATATTCTCCGACCAGAATGGTATTACTAACCGCACCGGGGCACAGTTTACCTATGCCTATCACATACCGATGGATGAAAATCAGCTTTCTTTCGGACTGGCACTTTCCGCTTATCAATTCAGGATCAATGATGAAGATATCGTGTTGTACCAGGATGTCGATCCCCTCCTTGACGGTTCCGACAAGGTGCTGTTCATCCCTGATGCCAGTTTCGGAGTCATGCTTACTTCACAGGATTATTTTGCCGGATTTTCCGTTACCGAATTATTCCAGGCATCCCTGAAGTTCGGCAAGAACAATTATGAATCATACAGGTTACATCGTCACTATTATCTGATGGGAGGATACACCTTTGATATTAACCGGGAATTCAGTATACAACCCACCGTGCTGGTAAAATCCACTACTCAGAATATTCATCAGATACAGGTGGATTTCAATACCCGCGTATATTACCGTGACGATTACTGGGCAGGTATATCCTGGAGAACACGCGACGCCATGGTTATCATGGCAGGAGTGAAATTCAGCCAGTATTATATCGGGTACGCCTTTGATTATACTCTCAGCAATATTAGAAAATACAGTTTCGGATCACATGAATTCATGCTGGCTGCCAAATTTGGTGATAATGCCCGAAGGTACCGATGGATTCAGCGTTACTAAACGATTCCTGGAAGAAAGGATATTAAAATGTCAGTGTAAAGACCGTTTCCTTGTCGGGTTCACTTGAGGCGCTGATGGTTCCTCCGTGAAGGCGGAGGATTTGCTTTGACAGGCTGAGCCCGATGCCTGAGCCACGGGGTTTCGTTGTAAAAAACGGGATGAATATTTTATCCAGCACGTCGGGTAGTATGCCCGGACCATTATCCATGACCTGGATGGATACCCTTCCTCTTTTATTTACAAACGCTCTGACCCTGATTTTTGCTCCGCTTTTTCCTTCCAGTGCATGGATTGAGTTCTTGATCAGGTTAATCAGTACCTGTTCGATCAATTCTTCATCTGCATAAAGATCCAGATCGTCGGGGATGATCTCAGAAGTCAGATCGATCTGATTATTTTTTAGCTCTTCCTCCATTAACATTCTGATATTCATACACATATCATTTACTTTAACCACCTTGAAATTGGGTTTGGGAATCCGTGTAAGATTCCGGTACGTGTTTACGAAATGGAGCAACCCCGTGCTTCGTTTGTTGATGGTCTGGAGAGCTTTCTGAATCTCTTCCACCGTTTCTTCGTTCAGGGATTTTTCACCGTCCTTTCCCTTCACTCCTTTTAGCATGATATCGAGTGTGCTTGAAAGGGAGGCAATCGGCGTAATGGAGTTCATAATTTCATGCGTAAGCACTCTGATGAGCTTTTGCCATGCTTCGGTTTCCTTTTCTTCCAGTACATTCTGGATATCCTTGATGGTGGTCAGCATTAATGCCTTATCATGTATCCTGAATTCTGTTCCGGAAACAGCCAGTTGCAGTATATCGTCGTCCCCTTTGATTTTTACCAGTCTGTTAACTCCCGGTTTCAGGTCCAGGAGGGTATCCACCAGTTCGGGGCTGATTTTCTTCAGGCTGTGTATATTTTTCAGCGAGGTGATCTGAAAGAGGTTGCGGGCGGCTTTATTAATCATTTCAACGGTCCCGTCACGCTGATAAGTTATTATACTGATATCCACATTTTGAACAATGCTTTGCAGATACTGGTGGTGCTCTTCCCTTTGCGATCTTACAGCCTGAAAATCCTTGATTACAGCATTGAATGCCCTGTTCAGTTCGTCGAACGAGGAGCCCATTCCCGCCACCTGAAAGGACCGGGTGAATTCGGAAAACCTGATGGATTCAAGAAAACTGGTCAGGTCGCGGTTGGTACGGTCAACATACCTGATCAGGCTGTAAATTTCAAGTACAGTAACCAGTCCCACCAGAAAAGTAGTTATTGTATACTTCTGGGTTAATGTAAAGAAGAAAAGAAAGATGGTAGCTGCCAGGATCAGGATCCGGGTAATTACAATCAGCCTGAAGTTTTTAAAGACCATATTTTTCCATTCTTCTGTACAGTGATGTACGGGTAAGGCCCAGATCCGATGCCGCCTGGGTGATGTTTCCCTGATGCATTTTCAGTACTTTCTGAATGACCTGTTTTTCCACCTCTTCCAGATCGTAGGTTTCCAGTTCGAGTCCGTTTGTTGTTCCCCTGGGGGGTTGGAGAGGGAAATCATCAGGTTGGAGTAATTCCGTATCACTCATGATCACAGCCCGTTCGATGGCATGCTGCAGTTCCCTGACGTTTCCGGGCCAGGGATACTGTACCAGTGTTTTCATGGCTGTGGAAGAAATTTCCCGAATGGGCTTCTTGTATTTTTTCGAATAATTCTTCAGAAAGTGATTGGCCAGCAGGGGAATGTCTGATGTCCTTTCGCGCAGGGTCGGCAGGTGGATTTCCACTGTGTTGATTCTGTAAAGAAGATCCTGGCGGAAAGTATTTTCCTGTACGCTCTGATGAATATCCATGTTGGTGGCACAGATCAGGCGGACATCGATGGGAATGGGTTTATTCGAGCCCACTCTGATTATTTCTCTTCTTTCAATGGCTGTAAGCAGTTTGGTTTGCAGGGGCATAGACAAGTTGCCTATTTCGTCAAGGAACAGGGTTCCTCCTGAAGCAATCTCGAACCGTCCGGCTTTTTCTTTCTTTGCATCGGTAAAAGCCCCTTTTTCATGCCCGAACAACTCGCTTTCAAACAGGGATTCACTGATGGCGCCCAGGTCCACACTGATAAAAACTTCGTCCTTCCTCAGGGAATTCCGGTGCAGGGCTCTGGCAACCAGTTCTTTACCGGTGCCGTTTTCTCCCAGAATCAGTACATTGGCATCGGTTCCGGCTACCTTCTTGATGGTGGCAAACACTTTTTTCATTTCCTCGGAATTTCCGATAAAATCGTGGAAAGGCTGGTCCAGAACAGCCGAAATTTCTTTCTGCTTGTTCCTGAGGGTTTCCGTTTCTTTTTTCGACCGGCTCAGCTTGATGGCAGAAGATAAAGTAGCCAGTAGTTTTTCATTCTGCCAGGGTTTCAGTATAAAATCGGTGGCTCCGGCTTTGATTGCTCTGACCGCTTTTTCAGCATCGCCGTACGCCGTAATGAATACTACCACAACAACCGGATCTATTTCAAGGATTTTCCCAAGCCAGTCAAATCCTTCCTGGCCGCTGATGGCATCCTTGGTGAAATTCATGTCCAGCAGGATCACATCATAATTGCCTCTGTGCATGTATTCGGGAATGAGATCGGGGGTGGAGATAGTATCGATGACCTCTACATGAGGTTTCAGCAGAAGTTTCAGAGCAAATAGAATATCTTCGTTGTCGTCAACTGCCAGAATCTTACCTGATTTATCACTCATTTTTTTTTAACGTTTTTTTGTGTTTACTTCAGTGTGTTCAAAAGTACATCTTTTTTTTAAATTGTCCGGTTTCGTACTGTTGCTGTTTCGTTACCGAACACCATACGAAGATGATTTGTGCAAATGTATTTTACAAAATTATGAAATTCAATAGTATAAGATATTTGGCACAATAAATGAAACTTCTTATCGCAAAAAAAAGCAAAAGTGTTCTTTATTGGAATAAATGAAGCATAATGGACCGGATTATTGAAAAAAAGAAAGGATTTTTTACCAAAAAAACCTTATGGATTTCGCTGGTTACCGCAGTGGTACTGTTAATTGCTTATTCCATCATTTTCGGAGACAAAAGCTCCAAGCTGAATGTGGAAAAGGATAAACTGACCATTGAAACAGTTGTAAAGGGCGAATTCAAGGATTATATTGCCCAGATCGGGACGGTGGAACCGATCAAAACGGTCTATCTGTCTTCCACCGAAGGGGGCAGCAGGGTAGAGAATATCCTTGTTGAGGAAGGTGCTCATGTGAAGAAAGGTGAAATTCTGGTTCGGTTCAGTAATACAGGGCTGGTGCTGAGCATATCAAATTATGAAGCCGAAGTGGCACGGATCTCGAATGAACTCAGAAATGCCCGGTTGCTTATGGAACAACAAACCCTTCAGTCGAAAAGTCAATTACTGGAAGTGGAATATGCCTGCAGGCAGAGAAAAAGGGAGTTTGAGAGAAATGAAGTGCTGCATCGGGATAAGCTGATTTCCGATGAGGAATTTCAGCTTTCCCGTGAAAAGTATGAGATTTTGGTTCAACAGATGCAACTGCTGAACAAAAACCTGGAACAGGATTCCATTTTCCGGTCAGTTCAGGTGGCTCAGCTGGAAAGATCACTGACCAGAATGCAACAAAATCTGGAAATCGTGCAGGAAAGACTTGAAAGGCTGAATTACAGGGCCCCCGTGGATGGAGAACTTGCTTCTCTTACACTGGAAGAGGGACAGGTAGTGAATATGGGCGACAGGATAGGGCAGATCAATATTCTTACTTCCTATAAGCTGAGAGTGGAAATTGATGAATATTATATCTCGAAAGTAACCCACGGATTGAAAGCCGAATGCGATTTTTCGGGTACCCTTTATCCGGCGGAAATCACCAAAATATATCCTGAAGTAAAAGGGGGAAGGTTTGCGGTAGACATGGAATTTACCGATAAGGTCCCGGAGAATATCAGGATTGGCCAGACATCCAGAATCAGACTGGAACTCGGTCAGCCTGTGAAAGCTATCATGGTACCCAGGGGAGGCTTTTTCCAGAGCACCGGAGGGCAATGGATCTTTGTGGTGGATAAATCGGGTGAATTTGCCTACCGACGGCCCATCCGCATCGGAAGCATGAATCCCAGATATTATGAAATCCTGGAAGGTCTGGAACCCGGCGAACAGGTTATCGTTTCAGGCTATGAAAACTTTGGGGATGCAGATAAACTGATATTCAAATAATGATTTAACCAAAAATTCTTATTGCCATGATCAAAACGGTTGATTTAACAAAAGTATTCCGTACCGATGAAGTGGAAACCACAGCTCTGAACAAGGTAAGTCTGGAGATCAATGAAGGGGAATTCGTGGCTGTTATGGGTCCATCGGGTTGCGGGAAATCCACCCTGCTGAATATTCTGGGCCTCCTTGACAATCCTACCAGCGGCGAGCTTTATTTCAACGGGAAAGAGGTGGGTAAGTTTTCCGAAAGGAACCGGACCAACCTCAGGAAAGGGAACATCGGATTCGTTTTTCAGAGTTTTAACCTGATTGATGAGCTCAATGTGTATGAGAATGTGGAACTCCCCCTTCTCTACCTGAAAGAATCGGCTTCCTCAAGGAAGAAAAAAGTGGAAGAGGTGCTCGACAGGATGAAGATCGCCCACAGGAAGAGACATTTTCCTCAGCAGTTGTCAGGCGGTCAGCAACAGCGTGTGGCCATTGCCCGGGCTGTGATTACCCGGCCAAAACTGATCCTGGCCGACGAACCGACCGGTAACCTTGACTCGGCCAACGGGGAAGAAGTGATGAACCTGCTGACCGAACTCAACAAGGACGGTACTACCATTGTTATGGTTACCCACTCGCCCTCTGATGCCGAATATGCACACCGCATTGTTCAGCTATTCGACGGACATATTGTTACCGAAAATATTAAGCAGGTACTCTGAGTGTTATCCTTTCACCGATAATTCACTGGAAATAACCTGTGAGGATTTAAAACCTACTTATTATGCTCAGAGAACTCTGTGTGCCCATGCCTCATTTTCGTGAGGAGGAAATAGCCGAGATCATTCTGAAAATCGGGAAGGATGAAATGAAATACCACTTCCGGGTTGAATCTTTTCCCTGGGATTGTGAAGACGACCTGAGTGCAGGTTGTGATGAACTGTCAAAATCGCTGGCACGTATTACGCGCCTGAAATCGGCTATTGAAAATTATGATCCAGAATGGGAGTTGATCCAGATTTTCACCCCGGTGGAAAATTCAAAATATATACAGGTCCTGTACAGGAAAAGAAAAACCTGATCCATGATCTGAATACTGATAAGTATGAAACAATTGATCATCATAATTCTTCTAAATGCCCTTTTATTGAACGGAGAATCCGTATACGGACAGAAACGGTGGTCGTTGGAAGAATGCCTGGATTATGCCAGGGAGAATAATATTGCGCTGAAAAGGCAGGAACTGCTATCACGGATCTCAAAAAATGACTATATCCAGTCGTATATCAATCTTTCACCTAACCTGAACGCTTTCGGCAGGCATAATCTGAGTTCGGGAAAAACAGTGAACCTGGAGGATTATACCTATATCAATACCACATTTTTTGACGGCTATGCCGGTATGCAAAGTACGGTGACCGTATTCGACGGATTGCAGAACTGGAACAATATTCTTCAGAACAGGTATGCCTTTATGGCGAGTATTATGGATGTGGAAAAGTCGAAAAATGACCTCAGCCTGAATATTGCATCGGCTTTCCTTCAGGTACTGCTCGACAAAGAATTGCTGAAGGTGGCCGAAAACCAGTTACAGATAACCGAATTACAGTTGGAACGTTCTCAGAGGATGTTTGAGCTCGGCAACCTTTCCAGGGGTGAATGGCTTGAGATCAAGGCACAGGCTGCTTCGGAAAGAAGCCGGGTGACCGCCTCCAGAAACCGGTTGAAACTTTCTCTTCTTACCCTGGCCCAGTTAATGGACCTTGATGAGACGGAAGAATTTGATGTGGAAATGCCTGATACCATTTTCATTGATAAGGCACTGACCCTGACCCCCATGGATTCTGTTTCCGGGTATGCCCTTACAGCATTTCCTGAGATTAAACGGGCGGAATACAACCTGATGAGCAGTAAGAAAATGCTCGCGGTAGCCAGGGGGAACCGCAGTCCCTCCATTCAGCTGATCGGAACCCTTTATTCCCGTTACTCCGAGCTGGCGGTCGATCCACTGGACCCAACTTCTACCTATGCTATTGGCAGTCAGTTGAATGACAATTATTACAAGCAAATTTCGGTGCAGATCAACATACCTATTTTTAACAGGTGGGATACCCAGCGGCAGATATCCAATGCCCGGCTCAGGCTGGAAGATACCAGACTGGAACTGGAACAATCCAGACAAAACCTGTACAAAGAAATTGAGCAGGCCGTGGCCGATGCGGTGGCTGCCCTGGAAAACTACCGGTCGGCTCTGGAAGCCGTTAAATCCAACCGGGAGGCTTTTGCCAGTACCGAGCAGCGTTTTAACCTGGGTTCGGTCAGTACGGTGGATTACAATGTGGCGAAGAATAACCTGGTGAGGGCAGAGGCCGAATTGCTCCAGGCCAAATATACCTGGCTGCTCTATTCCAAGATAGTGGATTTCTATAATGGAATTCCTCTGTCTCTTTAATCTTCCGGGTCCTTTTTTGTAAATGTACCTTCCCCCGGGGCAGAATAGCATTTGCCCCGGGGCTTTTTTGCTGAAAATGAAAGGGAAGATATATACAATGGATGGCGGGTTGAACGAATTTCTTACTTTTACCGGCAGAACCATACTCCATGTATCATGAAAAAGATCCTGATCATTGCCGTTCTGGCTGTGCTGCCGGCGATGTCTTTTCCCCAGGTGTTCAATTCGGCCGGTACACTGGGACCGGGCAGGTTTGTTCTGGGAGCCAATCCGGCTGTCCTGAGTGACGGGAGTCCTTCCGATGGATTGAATTTGTTTCTGCATGGAGGTGTTGGCCTGAAGCCGGGAGTAGATCTGGCACTGAAATTCGGTGTCGGACATACCAACTATATTGGTGCCGACCTGGAATGGGGTCTTGGCAGGCTTCTCTCACTTACTACCGGTTTGCATAATTTCGGACATTTCGGTCTGGATGCATCCGTGAATTTCAGCCTGCCCATCCGCAGCGATACGTACATTTATTCCGGGATCGATATGGACCTGATCTTTGCCAGTGAACTACGTGCACCGTTCTGGATCCCCGTGGGGATAGAGCTCGGATTAAGAAGGAATCTCAGTTTTGTACTGGAAGGCGAAATCGGCCTGAATCCCGAGGCCTATCATATCATCGACCTGGGTCTGAATCTCTATCTCTGACTGGCAACATTTTATTCCGCTCTGAAAACCTGTTCACCGGCAATCCAGGTCATGAGCACCCTGGCCTGCCAGGTGCTGTCGATGGGTGTATTCATTAAATCCTGATCCAGCACCACAAAGTCGGCCCATTTCCCGGGAACCAGGCTTCCTTTTTTATCTTCTTCAAAAGCGGCTTTTGCTGCCCACACCGTCATGGCGCGCAGGGCCTGTTCCCTGGTCAGGGCATTTTCTGTCTGGAATCCTTCCGGTGGGTATCCTTCATGGTCTTTGCGGGCAACACCGGCATAGAATCCGAACAGGGGATTGATATGTTCTACGGGAAAATCACTCCCGTTCGGCAGCCAGCCGTTCTGTTCCAGCAATTGTTTGAAGGCATAGGCCCCCTTCATCCTTTCAGGACCTAAACGGTCTTCCGCCCAGTACATATCCGATGTGGCATGGGTGGTTTGTATGGAAGGGATAATATGGTATTTTCCGAACAGGTCGAAATCTTCCGGATGGATGATCTGGGCGTGTTCAATCCTCCATCTCCGGTCATTGGGTCCTTCCAGGATCTTTCCGTACAGGTTTAGCATAAGGCGGTTGGCTGAATCACCTATGGCGTGGGTACATACCTGATAATTGTATTTGTATGCCTCACGGCACAACCGTTCAAGTTCATAGATATCGCTTACCAGCAGGCCGTGGTTGCCCGGATCATCCGAGTAGGGTTCGAGGAGCAGGGCTCCTCTGGATCCCAGTGCGCCGTCGCAGAACAGTTTGATCGACCGCACATTCAGCCGGTCGGTTTGATAAGGCCCCCTGCGGATGAACCGTTCGAAATTGACTTCCGATGGATTCAGCATGACATATATCCGCATTTTCAACTTTCCGGCATTTTGCAGCGAATCGATCGTTTCCACTTCCTCCCGGCCCAGCCCGGCTTCATGCACCGATGTCAGACCCACTGCCAGGCAATCTTCCTGGGCGTTCAGCAGAGCGCGGGCCGTTTCTTCTTTCCCGGGGCGGGGGAGCATCCGGCTGACCAGTGAAATGGCATTGTCAATCAGTACTCCGGTTGGAACACCGTTCCGGGTAATCACTTCTCCTCCGTCCACTTCGGTCTTACCGGTAATACCAGCCATTTCCAGTGCTTTCCGGTTGGCGAGGGCCGCATGTCCGTCGATACGCGTGATCAGAACCGGTGTGTCAGGGAAAAGCCTGTCGAGCTCTTTACGGGTGGGGGGTTCTTTTACCGGCCAGTCGTTCTGATCCCATCCCCTGCCAATGATCCACGACGAAGGATGTTTTTTGTGATGTCCCTGTAAAATTTCCAGAATTTCTTCGAACGAACCGGTTCCTGTCAGATCGGCATGCTGAAGGTTGCGGCCATAATTCAAAAAATGACAGTGAGCGTCGATAAATCCGGGATAAACGTATTTCCCGTCAAGGGAAATCACCTGATCGGCCCGGTATGCCTGACGTATGGCACGGTCCGTCCCCACAGCCAGGATTTTTCCTTCTTTTACCGCCATGGCTTCCTGTACGGAAAACTCTTCATCTACCGTGTAAATGGTAGTGTTCGTGATAATGAGATCGGCTTCCTGCTGTGAATGACACGAACCTATGATGATACTACCCAGTAAGATCATAAATGGCATGTTGCTTTTCATAAGGCTATTCATTCTTAAAATGATGCTGGAATAAAAATATAAAATAATTAACAATCTGAACAGGCAGGAAGAGGGAATACTAAAAAAAACCAGGTCCCGTTCTCTCTGAGACGGCTGTGCTGGCAGCTGACCCGATTTTTTTATCTTTGATGCTATGAGAAAATTTCTGCCATATACTGCCAGGGTTATTCTTTTGATTGCGGGAATGGCGGGAATATTTTCGTGTGGTAAGAACCCGGCATATCATGATGGAGATGATATGCTGGAATTTTCGGTGGATACCCTCGTTTTTGATACGGTTTTCACCACGATAGGTTCGGCTACCCGCCATTTTAAGGTATTCAACCGGCATTCCTATGATATGGTAATCCGTTCCATCCGGCTGGCCGGGGGAACGGAGTCCCCTTTCCGGATAAATAGCGACGGAATAGCCGGTCCCGAAATCAGGGATTACACACTCCGGGCGAATGACAGTATGTTTGTTTTTGTGGAGGTGACCATCGATCCCCTGGAAGAAGATAATCCTCTGTTGGTGTCCGATTCAATTGTCTTTGCTACGGAAAATGCCCGGCAGGATGTTGACCTGCTGGCCTGGGGGCAGGATGTCCACTTACTGAATGGCGAGACGATCACTACCCGGACATGGACTTCCGATAAGCCGTACCTGGTATATAACAGCCTTCAGGTGGATACAGGGCAGGTACTGACCATTGAAGAAGGTGTACAGATCTACCTGCATCGTTTCAGCACTTTTTACCTGGCAGGGACACTTCTGGTCAAGGGAACCGTGGAAAATCCCGTGGTATTTCAGGGCGACCGGCTTGAAACCATGTACAGGGATATTCCCGGTCAGTGGAATGGATTGTATTTTCTGAACGGAAGCGGAGAACACGAACTGGAAAATGTGTTGGTGAGGAATGCTTCCAGCGGGATCCACCTGGGAAACCTTTTTACAGGTGATCCTGCCCCTCATCTGACCCTGAAAAATGTTGTGATCGAACACATGACATACAGCGGACTTTCTTCGATCGGAGGAACCGTTCGGGCAGAAAATCTGCTGATAACCGACTGCGGGCATTACAGCATTCTACTGACCCTTGGTGGAGATTACCGTTTTTTGCACTGTACGGTAGCCAATTACTGGACCTATACGGCAAGAACCACCCCGGCGGTCATGATTACCGATTATTACCGGGTGAGTGATGACCAGGTGCTGAGTGCAGACCTGGTGGCGGCCGAATTTGGGAATTGTATTATCGACGGTAGAAGAGATACGGAACTGGGTCTGTCACGTTGGAATGAGGAAGGAGTATTCGGGTACCGCTTTTCTTCCTGTTATCTGAAGGGGCCATCGGATTTGTTCGCAAATGATCCGGAACACTTTGAGAATATTTTTTCGGATACAGCCCCAGGTTTTGTCAGCCTGTACGATCCGCCCGATTTTGCCCTGTTGCCGGAAGCCTTTGCCAGGGATAAGGGAGACTGGGAGATAGCGCAACAGGTTCCTTTCGACCTGGCAGGCAATTCCCGTCTGTCCGATGGGGCACCTGATCTGGGAGCCTATGAAATCATTCCTGAGAAATAGAAAAGGTTTATATAAAGGGTTGTGGATACCGGTATTCCTGGTGCCCGGGCTGGTATTTGTTTTTTATTCAGGGATACCACAGACAATTCCCAACCGGTCTGAGGGTTTTCGGCTGATGTTCTACAATGTGGAGAATCTTTTCGATACCCTGGACCATTCCGTGACAGGGGATGATGAATACACCCCTTCGGGGGCCAGGGCCTGGAACGGATGGAAATTCCGGCAGAAGCTGCACCGGATATTTCAGGTTGTGGCTGCCGGGGGAGGATGGGAACCTCCGGAACTGATCGGTCTCTGTGAGGTGGAAAACCGGCAGGTGGTGGAAGATCTTCTCAGAAAGACCCCCCTCGTAAAATATGCCTGGGGTGTGGTACATGTCGAATCGCCCGACGAACGCGGAATCGATGTGGCCCTGGCTTACAGGAAGGATGCCTTCGAACCGGTTGGCTTTGAGTCATGGCCACTGACCGACGGTGACGGACATATGCTGGCTACACGGCCGGTGCTCTATGTCCGAGGGAAAACCTCCTGTACATCCTGTACATCTTTTCTGCACATTATTCTGGTTCACTGGCCGTCCCGTTTTAATCTGCCGGAGCACCGCATGCGGGCATCGGTGCAGGTGGCCGGTAAAATTGATTCTCTACTGCAGGCAGAGCCTGAAGCGTATATTATTCTGGCCGGCGATCTGAACGATAACCCAGACGATCCTGCTCCGGAATACCTTACCCGGGATTCGCTTATGATTAATCTGGCGTCCGGTTCGGCAGGAAGACAGGAAGGAACCCTGAAATATGAGGGGAGGTGGTATATGTTCGACCAGATTATGGTCAGCCGGTTCCTGTTATCGGGGAAAGGCCTGCAGTGGAAAGAAGGAAGCTTCCGTGTCATACGGGAATCGTTTATGCTGAAGGAAGACGACAGATACCCCGGAGTGGAGCCGTTCCGCACCTACGAAGGATACCGGTATGCCGGCGGGTACAGTGATCACCTGCCCGTGGTGGCCGATTTCGTTTGTTTGCCCTGATCCGCCCCGGCCGGTTTCAGACCCATTTCCCTGCCTTTTTTCAGCATATAGTCCCATGCTTCTTCCCTTCGATTTGGGATTTCCCCTTCCAGGATGGCTTCCTTGATAGCATCTTTGATAACTCCCACCGTTTTTGACGGGGGAATACCGAATGTCTTCATGATCTCTTCCCCCCTGATTGGAGGCTGAAAATTTCTAACCGCATCCTTTTCTTCAATTTCCTGCAGTTTCTTTCTCACCATTCTGAAGTTCGCCTGGTGTTTCCTGACCACATCCTGGTATTTGGAAGTAATATCCGCTTCACACAGGGTCATCAGATCGTCAATGTCATCACCGGCTTCAAACAGGAGGCGCCTGACGGCTGAGTCGGTGACTTCTTCCTGCACAAGAGCCATGGGTCGCAGGTGCAGACGGACCATTTTCCGTACGAATTTCATTTTTTCATTCAGGGGAAGCTTCAGCCTGCGAAAAATCTCGGGCACCATTTTGGCTCCCACATAATCATGCGCATGAAAGGTCCATCCCGTTTCCGGATCGAATTTTTTGGTAACCGGTTTGCCCACGTCGTGCAACAGGGCGGCCCACCTCAGCCACAGGTTGCCGGATTTCCGGCTGATATTATCGAGTACTTTCAGGGTATGGTAAAAATTATCCTTGTGCTGCTTGCTGTCGATCACTTCCACTCCCTTCATACGGCTTATTTCAGGCAGGATCAGTGGCAGTAGTTGCGTTTTGTCGAGCAGTTTGAACCCGATGGAAGGTTTGGGGGAAAGTATGATCTTGTTCAGTTCTTCGGTAATCCTTTCCATGGAAACGATCCCGATCCTTTGATGATTCCGCCGGATGGCCTTCATGGTATCCGGGTGCAGGTGAAAATTGAGTTGTGTGGCAAACCGGATGCCACGGACCATTCTCAGAGGGTCGTCGTCAAAGGTTTTATCGGGATTAAGCGGGGTCCGGATCAGTTTTTTCTCCAGATCGTCCATTCCTCCGAACCTGTCTACCAGGGTCCCGTACTGATCGGGATGCAGGGCCACAGCCAGGGTGTTGATGGTAAAATCACGCCTCATGAGGTCGTCTTCCAGGCTTCCGTTTTCCACCATGGGTTTGCGTGAGTTCCTGCGGTAGGATTCTTTTCTGGCCCCGACGAATTCAATGTCGGTATCGCCGGTTTGCACCATGGCCGTTCCGAAATTTCTGAATACCGATACCCGGGTTTTTCCTCCCAGCATTCGCGCATATTGTTTAGCCAGGTCGATGCCGCTGCCCACCACTACAATGTCAATGTCTTTGCACGGCCTTCCCATCAGGGCATCACGTACATAACCTCCCACCACATACGCTTCCCGCTGTTCCCGGCCGAGAATCCGGGAAATCTGCTCAAAAACGGGATGATCCAGAAGAGGTTTCACTGGCAGATGACTGACAAATTTGGACGTAGCGGTGACAAAATTACAACTTATTTGCCTTTTTTGGGTAACCTGAGATTCTTTTTGTATATGGTACGTAATTTGGTATATTTGCAATGAATTAAATAATGAAATTATATACATATATTAAGATAATAGATCATGATTGAACATCTCACAAAAGAAACATTCAAAGAAAAGGTCTTTGATTTCGAAAAAAACACGGAATGGAAATATGAAGGTGACGTTCCGTGCCTCATTGACTTTTATGCCGATTGGTGTGCTCCCTGTAAAATGGTAGCACCCATTCTGGAAGAACTGGCGGAAGAATACGACGGGAAGCTGAGCATTTATAAAATCGATACGGAAGCAGAACGTGAACTGGCCGGTATGTTCGGGATACAGAGTATTCCTTCGCTGCTGTTTGTTCCCATAAAAGAGCAACCCCAGATGGCCATGGGTGCCCTTCCCAAAGAAACCTTTAAAAAAGCCATCAAGGAAGTGCTGAAGGTGGAATAGAATTTCATTCCATGAAAAGAACAGATCTTTCGCAGGGAAGATCTGTTTATTTTTGCTACCCATTTAAATTGCATAATAATCTACCGGATCCGGGGGATTGAATTCTGCTTCTATTGATGTTAAAGGAATGAAGTGTAGATAATTACGTAGTATGCTACGTAGATATATTCCTGCTCAATTTTGTAGGTAATTTTTCTTGATATTTAATATTTGTTATTATGTAATTACATTATGTGTACTATAACCATCTGGTTGTGAACGAAATACAATTTTAACATAAAATCATAGATACCCTTGTTCTTCTATACTCTCTCTCAAAAAAGGTAATTATTTTAAAAAGAGCACATATGGAAACTGCTCTGACGCTTTTGTCAGAGCAGCCATCCATAAAAAATTTTCAATGAATAGAATTGTTTGATGTTATTTCATCAAATAGACTTGCAAATTTGAGCACATAGGATCCAAATCGTTGGTTCGGTTCCTGTCAGGATGTTTCCTTTTCACTGCCATTCAGGGCGAAAACGATAGGGAAAGTGAAGGCTACCCTGACTGCTTTTCCACGCTGCCTGCCCGGGATCCAGACCTGCTGGCATTCCTTTATCACACGCAGAGCTTCCATGTCAAGCAATTCGTGTGCACCCCTGATTATATCCGCATTGGACATCTTTCCATCTTTTTCAACAATAAATTGCACATACACTTTTCCTTCAATTCCCTGTTTGTGGGCTTCCTCCGGATAGACCAGGTTTTCGGCAATATAATGGCGGAAAGCATTCTGGCTTGTATCGCCCTTGTATACGAATACCGGCATATCTTCTACAACAAAGAATATTTCTTCTTCCTGATCCGAGGGAATATTACCTTCGGTCTGCGGGGTATTCTCAGCGGTGATCTGAATGATCGTATCGGCCACGGATGACTGGTTCCATGCCATGCCTCCCGGTTTGCTGTTGAACCCGAGCAGGGCAATAAGTACGGCGGCTGCCGGGATCAGGGCAAGTGAACGCCATGCGGCGGTTTTTCTTTTGCGGTTATCGGTCATCATAGTAAAACGTTTTTTCAGGTGAAACTGATTGAAATGATTAACAAAGCGAAAGAACTGTTGGCCGAATATCTGTTGCAATATCAGGTTTTGATAATGAAGTGTGTTGGCTCCCTGCCGTATCACTTCCCGGTCGGCCTGGTATTCATGCACCTGCTTGACGGATATTCTGTACAGCCAGGCAAACGGGTTGAACCAGTGGATCATGGTCAGCAGTTCCAGGAAAAGAATATCGAAGGAGTGCCGCCGGCGGATATGTTCCTTTTCATGCGTCAGCATTCCCGAAATATTTCCTTTCTCCCACATTTTCTCATTCACCACAATCCAGCGGAAGAATGAGAAGGCGGGGATATCCTTGCTGGTCAGGATTACCACGGCATGATCCGTTTGGAGTTTCCTGCCCGACCGAATCAGCGAAACAATATGAAAGACCTGTACCAGAAACCGGAGAAAGAAGAAGATCACGCCGCTCAGGTACACCGCCGGCAGCAGGTGGCTGACAAGGATATTCCCTGCAGGTTGTGAAACACCTTCAAGGCCCGTTTCCGTTACCTCCCATGTCAGAAGCTCCACCACATAAAGTATCGATCCTTCCTGCGGGGATGCCGGCAGGGAGAAATGGAACAGGGGAATGACAAGGGACAGCAGAGCTGTGCCTAGAAGGATCAGCCGGTTGAGACCGAAAAAGGTTTGTTTTCGGAGCAACAGCCAGTAAAGCAGGTAGAACAGCCCCAGGCTGATACCCGATTCCAGTAAATAATGACCTGTTTGAAACATGGCGTTACTTTTTCTGTTTTTCGATCTCTTCCTGCATGATCTGCATGATCTCTTCCATTTCCTTAAGGGACAGGCTCCTCTCGCGCGCAAAGAAGGAGACCATATTCCCGAAAGAATTGCTGAAATAATTATGCACGAAGCTTTTTACGGTGGCGCGGGTATATTCTTCCTTGGATACCAGTGGATAATACCGGTGCGATTTTCCGAAAGCCTCATGAGAGACGAACCCCTTCTTCTCGAGGATACGCACGATGGTTGACACCGTGTTGTATGCCGGGACGGGGTTGGGAAGCCTTTTCATGATGTCCCTTACGAAAGCTTTTTCAAGCTTCCAGAGGACCTGCATGATCTGTTCTTCGGCTTTAGTCAGTTCTTTCATATTCCAAATATATAACTAAATTATTAGTTATGCAACTAAATGATTAGTTATTTTTGAACAAATATAAAAAAAAGTATGATGATGCATGAATTTAAAGTTGTTCTGTCATGAAACAGGGGGTATAGGTGTTTTCTGCAGGCTTTCCGGTTACTCCTCTTTCTTTTTCCTGATTAGGTTCAGGGCCGATCCGGCTCGGAACCAGTGGCTCTGTGTTTTATTATAAGAATGGTTAACGGGGAACCGTTTTTCCGTTCCGTCGTCATGCCTGAGCTGGACTGTCAGGGGTTTCCCCGGAGCAAAAATTACCAGCCCCAGAATACTGATCCGGTCGGTTTCCCTGATCCTGTCATAATCGGCCGGATCGGCGAATGTCAGGGCCAGTAACCCCTGTTTCTTCAGGTTCGATTCGTGGATGCGGGCAAACGAACGGGCCAGAACGACCAGAACGTTCATATGGCGGGGTTCCATGGCCGCATGTTCCCGGGAAGAGCTTTCCCCGTAATTTTCATCTCTCACGATCACCGAGCCGATTTTTCTCTCTTTATAATAACGAGCCACCTTGGGTACCGGCTGGTATTCCACGGTTTCGGTATTCAACACCAGGTTTGTCCGGTCATTGAACGCATTGACGGCCCCGATCAGAAGATTGTTGGAAATCCTGTCGAGATGTCCGCGGTACTTCAACCAGGGTCCGGCCATAGATATATGGTCGGTGGTATATTTACCCCTGGCTTTGATCAGAAGCCTCAGATCATGCAGGTCGGTTCCTTCCCAGGCGGGGAAAGGGATCAATAACTGCAGGCGTTCGGAGTCAGGATGGATCTTTACCTCCACCTCGGATTCGTTATCGGCAGGGGGTGCGTAACCGTTGTCTTCCACGGGAAAGCCTTTTACGGGCATTTCAATTCCTACCGGTTCTTTCAGTTTGATCTTTTTCCCTTGCTGATTGACCAGGGTATCGGTAAGGGGGTTGAAGGTCATGTCGCCGGCCAGCGACATGGCAATGACCATTTCAGGGGAAGCTACAAAGACATGGGTATTGGGATTGCCGTCGTTTCGTTTGGCAAAATTCCGGTTGAACGAAGTGATGATCGAATTTTTCCTTTCCCCGTCAGCTCCCTTTTTGTCCCATTGTCCGATACAGGGACCACAGGCATTGGCAAGGACCACTCCTCCGATTTTTTCAAATATCTCCAGTAACCCGTCATGTTCGATGGTGTACCACACCTGTTCGGAACCTGGTGGAACAGTAAAGTCGGATTTTGCACTGAGTCCGTTTTCCAGGGCCTGCCGGGCAATGGAAGCAGCCCGGGTTATGTCTTCGTACGAAGAGTTGGTGCATGAGCCGATCAGTCCTACTTCCAGATTCCGCGGCCAGTCGTTCTTTCTCACAACCTGTGCAAATTCAGAAATCGGCCAGGCCCGGTCGGGGGAGAAGGGACCGTTGATATGGGGTTCCAGTTCCGACAGGTTGATCCCGATCAACTGGTCGAAATAGTTTTCAGGATTTTCGTAAACTTCCGGGTCGCCCGTCAGATGTTCAGCCACCCCGGCGGCTTCATCGGCCAAGTCGCCGCGGCCGGTTTCCCGCAGGTAGGTATCCATTTTTTGGTCGTAGCCAAAAAGGGAAGTGGTGGCACCGATCTCGGCCCCCATGTTGCATATGGTGGCTTTTCCCGTGGCCGATATGGACCGGGCGCCCTCTCCGAAGTATTCCAGTATGTAACCGGTACCCCCCTTTACGGTGAGGATCCCTGCTACTTTCAGGATCACATCCTTGGCGGCGGCCCATCCGCTGAGCCTTCCGGTAAGTTTTACCCCGATCAGCCGGGGAAATTTCAGTTCCCAGGGTATGCCGGCCATGACATCCACGGCATCGGTACCGCCCACCCCGATGGCCAGCATGCCGAGCCCTCCCGCATTCGGTGTATGTAAGTCGGTGCCCACCATCATTCCTCCGGGAAAAGCATAATTTTCCAGTACAACCTGATGGATGATACCGTCCCCGGTTTCCAGAATCCGATACGGTATTTTCTGGAAACGGAAGCCAGAAAATCGAATACCTCCTGATTACCGGTTTGGGCATTTTTCAGATCCGCCAGGGCTCTGTCACGGGCCTGGATGAGATGATCACAATGCACGGTGGAGGGAACTGCTACTTTTTTCTTCCCGGCCGACATAAGCTGCAGCAGGGCCATCTGAGCGGTGGCATCCTGCATGGCAACCCGGTCGGGATGGAATTCCACATAGTCTTTTCCTCCGGAAAAGGGTCGGGTGGTGGGTTGTGCCAGATGACTGTACAGGATCTTTTCGGTAAGGGTGAGCGGCCGTTGCGTAATTTTCATCGATCGCTCTATCTTTTCCGGCAGATCCCTGTAAACCCGCCTGATCATATGCAGGTCCAATGTCATGTAAAAAGTTCCTTTTTTTTGATCCCAGCTGAGCCGCAAAGGTATAAGATTAGAATGAATTTAAATAACGAATATTTTGGTTTCAAATAATCGGTGCGGGAGAGCAGAATCTTTTGTATCTTTATCGGGCTTTGCCTCATTGAGGGTAAGCGGTTGAACAACATAACCAGCTGTAGGTATGAAAGTGGTTAACCTGTTCATTGAGAACGTTCGCGTGGCGTTTCAAGCGATCCGGACGAATCAGCTCCGGGCTATTCTGACCGTTTTTATTATTGCGTTCGGGATTATGGCACTGGTTGGAATCCTTACGGCCATTGAATCCATCAAGTCGGCCATGACCGAGCAATTCACCTTCATGGGAGCGAATACCTTTTCCATTGAAAGCCGGGGCATGACCGTGGTGGTCGGAAACCAGAGGCACCGAACCCGGAATTATTCCTATATTTCGTACAGGCAGGCCCGGGAGTTCAAGGAAAGGTACACTTTCCCCGGTTCGGTATCTCTGTCGGTGTATGCTTCGGGGTCGGCCACGGTGAAATACCGCAACAACAAATCAAATCCCATTATTTCCGTAATAGGGGTGGATGAAAATTACCTCGAGACGGCAGGATATGAACTGGAAAGGGGAAGGAATTTTACTCCGCAGGAAATACAGCAAAATCGTCATATGGTGATCATCGGGGCCGACCTGGTCCCCGTTTTGTTTAAGAACAATGAAGACCCGATTGACAAGATCATTTCGGTGGGTCCCGGAAAGTATAAGATTATCGGGGTACTAAAAGGAAAGGGTATGAGCTTCGGCGGGATGGATCAGGTTTGCATGCTTCCCCATACCAATGTGCGGCAGTATTATTCCCGGCCCAATATGTCGTATACCATTCAGGTAAAGCCGCACGACAGCAGGTATCTGGATGTCAGTATCAGCGAGGCGGAGGGGATATTCCGTATTGTCAGGGGCCTGAAAGCCGCGGATGAAAGCGATTTCAACATTACCAAAAGCGACAACCTGCTGAATATTTTGCTGGAGAATATCAAAGTGATCACCTATGCTGCCACGGTGATCGGTTTGATCACCCTGTTCGGGGCGGCCATCGGGTTGATGAACATTATGCTGGTTTCGGTTACCGAACGTACGCGGGAGATCGGTATCAGAAAGGCCATTGGAGCCAAGGGATCGTTTATTAAGCAGCAGTTTTTATTTGAAGCGGTGGTGATCGGACAGCTGGGTGGATTTGTGGGTATTGTGCTCGGAATTCTGATGGGCAACCTGGTGTCGGCTCTGATGGATGCCTCGTTCATTGTTCCCTGGATATGGATCATCAACGGGGTGATCGCCTGTTTCCTCGTAGGGGTGGGTTCAGGATATTTGCCGGCTGTAAAGGCATCCAGACTGGATCCCATTGTGGCCCTGCGTTATGAATAAACGGCAAACGCATATATCATGGAAAATCTTTTCATTGAAAAGTCACCTGCCACTCCCCGTGTGGACCTGAATGCTTCTACCGGTGTACTTCTGATCGAAGGAAGGTCGATTCCTGAAAATTCGGAATCATTTTTTGAACCCCTGTTGACCTGGATTGAACAATATTTCAGGAACCCCTGCAAACAAACCATCCTGAATCTGAAGCTGGAGTATGTAAACAGCGGGACTTCCAAATATCTGATGGAAATTTTGCGCACACTGAGAAAGTACTATAACCAGGGGCATGAACTGCTGGTGAACTGGTATTATGAGGAGGAGGACGAATCCATGTACGAGCTGGGGGTCCATTATAAGGAATCGGTGGGCATACCCATACGGTTGAATGCCGTTTACCTGTAAAGCAACCGGGCACCCGGTCCGTGACTGAAAAAAAGGTATCTCAGGCCAAAAAAAAGAGGCCCGATCAGGCCTCTTTTTTTTGTTGTGTGTTTCCTAAAAAAGAAGATCGATCAGATCGACCACCCGGTAGGAGTATCCCCATTCGTTATCGTACCACGCAAATACTTTTGCCATATTGCCATTGGTCATGGTGCTGAGGGCATCGAAAATAGAGGAATGGGGGTCATGGATCACATCCACCGATACGATGGGGTCTTCCGTATATTTGAGGATACCTTTCATCGGGCCTTCTGCAGCTTCTTTCATGGCTGCATTGATCTCTTCCTTCGTTACTTCCTTTTTCAGGTTGACCACCAGGTCGACCAGCGAGCCGGTGGGGGTGGGGACACGCACAGCGCATCCGTCCATTTTCCCTTTGAGTTCGGGAATCACTTTCCCTACGGCACGGGCGGCTCCCGTTGTGGTGGGTATCTGTGAAACGGCTGCCGAGCGGGCCCTTCTCAGGTCGCTATGAGGCAGGTCGAGGATTCGCTGATCGTTGGTGTAGGAATGAATGGTAGTCATGAAACCGTTTTCAATCCCGAATGTGTCGTTCAACACCTTGGCAACAGGTGCCAGGCAGTTGGTGGTACACGAAGCATTGGATACGCACTGGTCGGTGGGCCGCAATGCATCGTTGTTCACACCCAGTACGATCATGTTGTCAATTTCATCCTTGGAGGGTACGGTAAGGATCACTTTTTTGGCACCGTTTTTCAGGTGGTCGCCATATCCACCTTTTTCGCTTTCCTTCACCCTGAAAACACCGGTTGATTCGATCACCACATCAGGGGTGTCGCCCCATTTAATATTCAGGGGATTCTTTTCAGCACTCACCGGGTATTTTTTCCCCTTCACAATAATGTTTTTCTCATCGTGGGAAACTCCTTCGAATTTTCCCTGCGTACTGTCGTATTTCAGCAGGTGGGCAAGTGTTTTTGTATCAGTGAGGTCGTTAATTCCCACAATTTCGAGGTTTGATTTTTCCAGTGCAATTTTGAATACATTCCGGCCTATCCTTCCGAAACCGTTGATGGCAACTTTGGTCTTTGTCATAACAATTCTTCTATTAAAGGGTTAATAAAAAGCGTACAAAGGTAACCAAATAACACTACTCTGTCAATAATGTACAGGCAATTATTCAAATTTTCTTTCATTATCAGGGAATTGTTCCCTGCGGGGGGTGTCAGTACATCAGGTCCTCCTGCAGGGCAGGTTCTCTTTTTCTCTGTCTTTCCGATTCGGGGGCTTTGGGATCGAATATTTTACCAAAGCGGTAGCTTACATAGAGGGCAACAACCACCCGGGTGGCTTTTTCATTGGCCATTATGGGAATATTTTTCGCAAAGGCGTTGATCATTCCTCCTATTTCCAGTGCGTGCAGGATTTCATCGTACCTGCTGTATTCGAAATTGACTCCCCCTTTCAAATAGATTCCCGGCAGGGCTTTGGTTTCATCCACTCCTTTGAAAAAGCCGGCCCGGCCGAATATATCCGTAGCCTGGTGGAACGATTCGTTGAATTTTTCGGTGGTGATAACATAGTCGTTGGGAGGGATGAGTTCCAGTTTCTGGTAATAAACCGGTTTGTAAAGAGCCACACTGGGCCCTCCTGCAAAGAAATACCGGATGGCTATTCCTCCGATATCGAATTTCCGGTAGATTTCGTGCTGAAAACCATATCCAATATTGGCCCAGAAAAGGGAATTTAGCTTTCCGAAAACAAAGCTCCGGTTGTTGGGCCAGATAGGGTTGTTGATTTTTACTTCTTTGGGATGGCGGAAGGCATGAAATCCTGCTTCGTAAAGCTGTTTGTCGAAATAATTGATCCGCTGGCCGTAACGGTAGCTGATGCCGTATCCGCTGCTATGCAGAATCAGGCCGAAAGAACTTTCATTGCGGTAAAAAATCCTGGATTGTTCGTCAATATCTCCCTGCGCAAAAACGAGATGGGATAAAAACAACCATCCCGTGAAGATATGAACGAACTTCTTCATCATGATAAAAAAACCACTGATCATGGAATGGGCGGGAGGAATACTTTTTCCCGGTAAACTTAAACCGCCTCGGCCGGTTGTTCCGTATCTGCATGGCTGTATGCGGGACATACCTCATTGTTGCATGCACTCAGTGCGAGACCGAGGAGCAGGCATACAGCCACTATGATGACCCCTTTTTTCATTTATGTATTCGGTTAATATGATACAGCAGAGTAGGAACAAATATAAAGCATAAAAGTGTAAAAACAAACAGAAAAATGGCCGGTTCTTCCGGGTAATGGCTCTGCAAGAAAAATTCCACCCGCAATAACGGGTTTCCCGGCTGGCTTATTGTGCCGGTACAGTATAAAATATCGTATAAACAGAGGCCGCCCCGGGTAAGGAAGCGGCCTCTGTTTTCAGCAACAAAAAAGTGTTCATTGATCCATGTTCGGTGTTTTACCGGGTTTATGTTTTTCCCGGTATTACATCTGGATATCCCTGCCGGGTGTCCACGGTGCCTTAATTTCTTCCAGCATCTTTTCCAGGGCAGGAATATCGGTATTGCCAATTCTCCGGATTTTTTCCAGCACAGGAGGAAACTCTTCCATCAGGATCCGGTAGGCTTCTTTTTCCGTTTCGGTGATATCGGCTGTAGACGAGTTATGCGTATAGGCCATGGTGCTCATGCGCCGGGTAAGCGGCATGGGCTGCGGAGGCACTTCCTCCCAGCTGGCTTTTGCCTCATGTCCGTAAAATGTGAACTGAATGTCGTCCAGTTCCTTACGCAACGCTTTGGCCCGTTCGATCATTTCGGGAGTGGCGCCCGGGGACTGATAGAGGGTTTGCAGTATGGCATCGGTTTTTTCTGAGAGTTCCTGGGTGAGGTTGATGGCTCCCCGCATTTTTCTGAACAGTTCGGCCGCTTTTTCCTGGAATTCAACCACTGACCGCCGGTCTTTTGCCTCCAGTGTGGCCAGATGCAGTGATTCCACACGGAATTCCACCGGTTCTACCAGGAGGGTTTCCTTTCCCTGTACCACTTCGGAAAGCGATACCCGGTAAGTATCGGGCATGACCAGAAATCCCGACTGGCCGCCGGCCAGCGGATCGAAACCGTCCCTCATTCTTGCCGGAAGAGGCGATTCATTCCGCAGATCCCAGTGAATTCTGTGGATGCCCGATGAGGCAGAAGTCCTGATCTTTTTCACCACCTGGCCGTCCGTGTCGTAAATGGTAAATAAAAGGTGTGGCTTTTCTTCCATTCCTTCTTTCCTCAGCTCATCAGGCGTGAGAATAGGGATCTTTTCTCCTTTTTCGAACAGTTCTTTTTCTTTTTCCCTTCTACGCTGCCTCTCGGTTTTGTAGGGTTCCTTCAGGTAATAGGTGATGGCAGCGCCGTATTCCGGATTGGGTGCCAGGAAATAGGTGGAACCCTGTCCGTACCGGGAATCGGCCGGAATGTACATATCGGCCTTTTTTACCGGGAAAATGTGGGCTTTCTTTTCAAAGAGATCGGGATTTGCCTGTCGCAGCGGACTGTAATCGTCCAGCACAAAGAATCCGCGGCCGAATGTACCCAGTACCAGGTCGCTTTCCCTCCGCTGGATGGCAATATCGCGCACGGCAATATCGGGGAGTCCCGATGCCAGCTTGATCCATTTTTTCCCTCCGTCGGTGGAAAAATAAAAACTGAACTCGGTCCCCACAAACAGCAGGTCGGGATTGACGAAATCCTGCTCAATGCTGTGGACGCTTCCGTTCTCGGGCAGGTTGGCGGCAATGGAAGTCCATGTTTTTCCTTTGTCGGTGCTTTTCAGCACATAGGGTTTGAAATCGTCGCGCTTGTGGTTGTTGAACGAGGCAAATACCACATTTTCGTTGAATTTCGAAGGGCAGATATCGCTCACGTAGGTGTATTCGGGAACACCGGGGAATACGGCTGTTTTTGTCCAGGTTTCTCCTCCGTTTTCGGTTACCTGGATCAGCCCGTCGTCGGTACCCACGTAAATCAGTCCTTCTTTCACTTCCGATTCGGCCAGGGCGACGATGGTGCCGAACTGTGAAGTGGAAACATCCTTGGCCACGGCGTCAACGCTCCAGTATTTTCCCATTACCTGCCAGGTGTTCCGGTCCATATCCCGGGTCAGGTCGTCGGAAATTACGGTCCAGCTGTTTCCGCGGTCATCGCTCCGGAACACTTTGTTGGCGGCAGCATACAGGCGGGTATGGCTGTGTGGGCTGAGGATCAGCGGAGCATCCCAGTTCCAGCGATAGGTCTCTTCCCCCTGGCGGGGCTGAGGTTTGATGTCGATCACTTCACCGCTTCGCTTGTCGTACCGCACACTGTTTCCGTACTGCCATTCCGAGTATACTATATTTGGATCGGTGGGGTCGATGGCCTGCCAGAAACCGTCGCCTCCCACGGTGACGATCCATTCGTCATTGGCCACTCCCGCCGAATTCAGGTTCCTCGAAGGTCCGCCCATGCTGTTGTTGTCCTGCGTTCCCCCGTATATCCAGTAAAAAGGTTCGGAATTGTCCACGGCCACCCGGTAGAACTGGGTGACCGGCAGGTTCGATTTGAACACGTAATGCACCCCGCCGTCGAAGGTTTCATACACCCCGCCGTCGCCGCCGATCAGGAAATGTTTCGTATCATCGGGATCGATCCACAGGGCATGGTCATCTACATGGCGGCTGTTGTTGCTCAGGCGGGTCCAGGTTTTTCCGCCGTCGAGGGTATAATGGGTGCGGGTTTCCAGGCTGTATACCTTGTCGGGGTTACAGGGATCGCATACGATCTCATTGTAGTACTGACCGCTGGAATGATGATCGCTCATTTTTTCCCAGGATTCTCCCATGTCGGTCGACCGGAAAAACCCTCCCGTTTCGCCTTCGGCTTCAATAATGGCATAAAGGAGGCCGGGTTTTACCGGTGAGGCGGCAATGCCTATGCCTCCCACATGACCGCCGGGTAATCCTTTTGTGAGTTTTTTCCAGGTTTCGCCTCCGTCGGTTGATTTGTAGATGGCCGATTCAGGTCCGCCGCCTATTTTAGTGAAGACATGCCTGCGCCTCTGCTCGGAAGTGGCAAACATCATTTCGGGATCCCAGGGGGAAATGATCACATTGTTCACGCCGGTGTTCTCACTGATCTCGAGCACTTTCTTCCAGGTTTCGCCTCCGTCGGTGGTTTTATACAGACCCCTGTCGCCTCCGGGTCCCCAGGCCGATCCTTCCGCGGCAACGAAAACCACATCGGTGTTCTCGGGATGGATGGCGATCATGCCGATCTGTCTCGATTCTTTCAGTCCCATGTTTTTCCATGATTTTCCTCCGTCGGTGGTCTTGTATACTCCGTTGCCGTATCCGAGGGCACGCTGGTGGTTATTTTCCCCGGTTCCCAGCCACACCACGTTCGGATTATGCGGGTCCATGGCCAGGCAGCCCATGGCATATGCCCCGTAGTTGTCAAAAACCGGCTTGAAAGTAGTCCCGTTATTTTCTGTTTTCCATACATGGCCTGAAGCAACTGCAACAAACCATTCCGAGTGGTTGCGGGGATTTACCGCAAAATCGGAAATTCGGCCCGAGGAGAAAGCCGGGCCGATGCTTCTCCATTTGAGTCCGGAAAAGGTGGATGAAACCATTTTTCCTTCTTCTTCGGATTTTTTTTCTTCTTTCTTACCTGTTCCCCACACGGGTATACTCCATGTGAAAATACACAGAAGTATCCCGGGCAGGACTCTCTGAAGGGATACATGTCGATTCATAATGTGATAATTTTTTGTTGAATAAGCAATGGGGTTGGTCAGGTGAAAATAGAAAAAACGTTTTATATATTATGCATATTTCATTGAATATATCATCCTGTTCTGTGACATAGATTGAGCACCCTTTCTTTTAAAATTGTAAGCTTATTTGATGAGAAAGACTTGTTAAATTTGATACCGTATTTACCAATTTACGTGAGTTATATCATTGCCGGTAACGGGCTATTCCCTTATTTTTGCAAAAACATAGTTATGCTTAACACCATTTTTACACACCGCTCCATCAGAAAATACAAGCCCGATGCGGTAGCTCCCGATCTGCTCGACAAAATACTGGAAGCAGGGACCCGCGCCTCCACTACCGGCAATATGCAGGTGTACAGCATGATTGTCAGTACGGACGAGGAAATAAGGAAACAATTGTGGGAGCAGCATTTCAAACAGAATATGGTGCTGGAGGCTCCGGTGCATATCACCTTCTGTGCCGATCTGAACCGTTTTGAAAAATGGTGCCGTCAGCGGGAAGCGGAACCGGGTTACCGGAATTTTCTCTGGTTCCTCAATGCCGCCACCGATGCCTTACTTGCATCACAGAATGTTTGCCTGGCAGCCGAAGCCCATGGCCTTGGAA
>DQWH01000160.1 GCA_011042635.1 Bacteroidota bacterium
CAGATACCCCTCCCATGAAAGTATAGCGGGGCAAAAGCACCATAGTGTCGGTTTGCGTGGAATTCCCGAGGTAATCACAACAACCGATGAGCCCCGCGTAGCCAGGTAATCACCGGCAACTCCTGCAATCTTGGCATTGAAGATATTCACAGAAGCCGTTTGCCACATATCCAGGGCTTTCCCCTCCGCAATGCCCTTTTTGATATTCACAATAAATCTGGTTGGCCATCTCTTTGTGAACAATAACGTTGGCACGGGTGGCTCCCACATTGCCGGCACCGATAACGGTAATCTTTCTGCTCATGGAGAGAATGTTCAACGGATCAGATGCCGCAAAACAAGTAATTCTCTCAATATATATTAATAATTAACTATATAGATTGATTGTATTGTTTATATTTTTCTTTTCACTCCCAGGAATAACACCGGTTCCATGTATGGCTTATTCCACGAGGGCTTCGAAATCAGCCTGCAGAGGCTGATCTTCAATGAAATCATACAGGCACAGGCGCCGGATAGCAAAAAAGGAGTCCCAGTAATTCCTCAGGGCGGAAATATATCCTCTCTTGGCCACATCTTTCTCTTCCATGGCCACGTTCATATCCAGCACATCGATCTTCCCGATCAGATACCTCTGTTTACTCACATCGTATCGTTTCTGCGCAATGGTATCGGCTTTAGCGGCGATCTGCACCTGATCGTCCTGCAGATTGAAATTCATGACATTCAAAAAAATATTCTGTTCAAAATCATTGAACGATTGCTGCACGATAGTACGCACCAGTTCCTGGCTGCTCTGGGCCATTTTATACCGGCCCCTTCCGAGGCCCCAGTCCATTATGGGAACCGAAAAACCAATCTGAACCCTTTGCTGCTGGGACGGGTTGGTATATGCTCCGGACAGGTCGCCTGCCCGCTGGGTAAGCCCGAAAGTGGCGAACAGATCGGCATTTAAGCCTTTTTGCGCTTTTGCCTGGGCCACATCCCGTTCGGCCTCCCTCAGCTGTCGTTCCAGGCTGATCAGTTCGGGATTGTTCTCGCGGGCAAGGGTAATGGCCTGATCCACGTCTACCTCCAGGGAAGGAACGGAATCGGGAAGCACGAGCTCTATCCTCACGTTTTCATTAAAACCCAGGAACGACCTCATCTGAAATTCAGCCAGTTGAAGGTCAATCCCTGCCTGGTTGAGCCGTGTTCCGGCGTTCAGAAAGCTCAGTTCCATCTGCAGGAGTTCATTTTCGGCAATGGTACCGATATTATATCTTCCCTGGGCTATACGTAAAAGCGTATCGGAATTTTCATAGTTGATCTCTGCAATAGCCATATTCTGTTCTGCCAGCGCCAGATCGAAGAACAGATCGGCGGCCCGGGAGGCTACGTTTTCAAGCTGGCTGAGATAGGTTTTCTTTGCCTCCTCGTACTCCATTGGGGCAATGATCTTCTGCCATTTCAGGCTGTTAAAGCCGGAAATAGGCTGACGGTACCCTATACTTATGGGCGTGGTCACATATTCCGCACTACCATTCGGGCCGAAAATATCCAGACGGGTAATGTCGGTATTCATAAAAATAGATCCGCCGGTAAACCCTATATTCTGAGATAACGACAGTTCCAGGGTAGAGTTGTTGGTGTTTTTTTCCACATAGACATCCCGGCCCGTGTTGGAATCGAATTCCTTTTCGTACACCCTGTTGTAATTGGGGAATGTTCCCTCCAGGGTCAGCGACGGACGGTATTCGGCCTTGAAGGTCCGGTACTGCCAGTAACTGGCCCTGAAACGGTGTTTGGCCTGAATGGCCTGAGGCGATTGTTCCTTGGCCAGTTCAATAACATCCTGCAGGGTAAGTTTTTTTACCGTGGGTTGCTGGGAAAAAGCGGAAAGAGAATAGAAAAAAACTCCCAGAATCACTACCGGGAACAGAAAAACAGGTTTATTCATTGTTTGAGCAATTTATTCGTGTCTCAATGATTCAATAGGATCTTTTTCAGAAGCGCGCTTGGCCGGAGAGTAACCAAAGATCACACCCACCCCGGCGGATACTCCGAAAGCAATGATAACGGAAAAGGGAGTAATAATGGTCTGGATATCTGCCACCCGTTCGATGATCTCCGTCAGGGCTATTCCGAGTATCACCCCGATAAAACCACCTGCAACACTGATCAGTATAGCTTCCGAAAGGAACTGGACCACAATATCGGTACGGCTGGCTCCGATGGCCATGCGAGTACCGATCTCCTTGATCCTTTCCATCACGGTAGCAAACATGATATTCATGATCCCTATTCCTCCCACCACAAGTGAAATGCTTGCAATAGCCCCCAATACGATATTGAAAATATCATTGGTTCGCTGCTGTTGTTTAAGCAGCAGTTCAGGAACCGTAATCTCGAAATCATTCACCTGGTTATGCCTGCGGGTAATCATACGTCCCAACACTTCGGTGGTCGGGTTCAGCTGCCCGGTTTCTTTCACCTGCACCACCAGACGATCCAGCTGATGATAATTAGACTGTGTATTGGTGCTGGGCGTGCTGCTGACCACCCTGATCATGCCACCGTGCCTTCCCCCGCCCAGCCTGATCTCTGTGGAAGCGGTCTGGGCAAATTTGGAGTTCACCAGTGCCCGGTTCTCATACCTCAGCAAAAAGGTCTTCACCGGGATGTAAATATTGTCGTTCATCACGTTCACCCCGGTATTGGCAAAACCGGATACTTCCACGTTCACGGTAGCCCGCTGCAGCACTCCGATCACCTTCAGCCACACATAGCCGAATTTCAGGTACTTGTTCACCGGATTTTCGTGGGGAAAGAATTTGCTCTGGATATTCGCCCCGATCACACAAACCGGTATACCGTGTTCTTCATGGTATTCGTTAAAAAAGGATCCGTACTGCAGGGGGAGGTTGTACAGTTCAAAATAGTCGTTGGATACTCCTACGATCTTGGCCTTTTCCCTCTTCCCTCCCATTACGGCATATGAATTCAGGGTGATCTCCGGGCTGATACGGTTCACCGAAGGAATCACCTCGCGGATGGCTTCCGCATCGAGCAGGCTCAATCCGGGTGAAAATTTGTTCTTCGACCCCTCGCCTTCTTCTTCCGTATCTTCCGATGAAGATTCGTCGCGTACAATGGGGGTGATCATGATGTTATTGACCCCCACCATTTTGATCTGTTCCAGTATTTCCTGCTGGGCTCCCCGTCCGATGGCCAGCATACTGATAACCGCTGCCACTCCGAAGATGATCCCCAGTGCCGTGAGCATCGACCTGAGCTTGTTGCCCAGGATCGATTCCATGGCAATGGTGATATCATGAAAATATCTTGCGAACCACTTTCTCATTGCTGAAACAATTATCAATTACTGGTTGTATCCCGCTGTGTTCTTTCCTGCATAAATCGCTGGCGCACTTCTTCCGGCATATCTTCCGGATTGAAATCGCGGGGCCGCATCATTCTTTCTCCCGCTCCCCGGTTGCTGCGCCGGAGTCGCTGGTTGTTCATCTCTTCGGCTTTCCGGGTCCGTCTTTCTTCTTCCTCTCTGGCCTGCCGTATCTTCTCCTGAATCACAGGGATCAGTTCTTCTCCTTCGATTTTCATATCCTCATGTTCTTCAGGAAGATTCAGGTAGATTATCTCACCCGGCTCCAGGCCCCGTTCCACAATGATCTGGTTTTCATTCGATGCACCCAGCACCACCACCTGCTTCACGCCATTTTTCTTCACAACATACGGTATGCTGTCATCTACGTGAACCGCTTCCAGAGGGATGTAGTTCACATCCTCGTATACTTCGGTAATGATCTGGTTGCTGGTGGTCATGGCCGGCCGGAGAATGGGATCATACCCGTCGAGTTTAATAAGCACCTCAAACACCTTGGCATCGGTATTGGGTAACTGTTCTCCGATATTGGCCACGTGGGTAACCACTCCCGTGTATTTTTTCTCGGGAAAGGCATCTACTCCGATCCGCACCGGCTGGCCGACATTCACCTTACTGATGTCAATCTCATTGACATAGGTTTTGGAGATCATGGTTGTAAGATCGGGCAGGGTAGCTACCACCAGGTTCCACGGGCTGATGCTGGACCCCACCTTCCGACGTGTTCCGTCATTTTCTTTTTTATAGATTACCATTCCTCTGGCCGGAGCCCGTATTTCAAACTTTTCTATCACCTTTTCCATATCCCGCACATTCTGCCTGCTCTGCTCCAGGTCGATTTCCGCTTCGCGCATATCGGCTTTGGCCTGTTCCAGCCTGAACTGGTAATTCTGCACCGCCTGTTCGTAAGCCCTTTTGGCTTTGTCGAGATTGATCTGAGCCTGGCGTATAGTGGCGGGGGGTTCAAATTTCGATTGCTCCAGGGTAATTTCTGCTTCCTCCACGTTGAACTGCAGGTTGATCAGTTCATCGCGCAGATTACTCAGGGTAAGGGCCGTATCCATTTTTACACGGCGGTAATTGGCTTCTTCCTCTTCCAGCTGATCCTGGGCACTTTTCAGGCTGTTGGATACTTCCGAGCGGTCAAGCAACCCCACATAATCCCCGGAATCCACCATGGTTCCCTCGGGCACCAGGTCCTGTATTTTGATCTCTCCGAAACGAAGGTGCCTGCTGGTACGCAGCTCTGATGGGGCGGTAATTTCAACGGAACTTTCTGCCTGAAGCTCTCCGGTGGTCGTGACCACAATCTCAAACTTTCCTTTCTGTACCTCCACCTCCAGCAGGTTTGTTTTATCCTTTCCTGCTACAGTATAAATAATGATGATCACAGCCACCACAGCTATGATAACAGTCGGAATAATAATTTTCTTTTTCATTATCGGATCGTAATATTCGTTTAATGAATAACTAAAATAATTTTTAGATCACGCAATTGAATTTTTTAACCAATTTTAACACGATTGCACAGCGGTTTTGAACCGCTGTCCGGTTTGTTGGACCTTCCTGTGCCGGCATTTATTCCCGCAACAAGGTCTTTTTTTCAGGAATCTTTTCTTTTCAGCCCGGTAAGTCTCATGACTTCTTCCACCCTGGCCTGTGCCTCAGATTCGTTATCCGCTTCCGCATAAATACGAACAATGGGCTCGGTATTCGACTTCCGCAGGTGCACCCATGCATGGTCAAAATCTATTCTCAGTCCGTCTTCCCGGTTTAACAATTCCCCTGCAAAATGGCTCTCCAGTTTGCTGAAAAGTATATCAGGATCGGCCTTGTCATCCAGTACGGCCTTTTCTTTTACCATATAATAGTTCGGATAGCAGGCCCTGAGTGCGGAACAGGTTTCCCCTCTTTTTGCCAGGTGAGAAAGAAACAGAGCGATTCCCACCAGGGCATCCCTTCCGTAATGAAGGGCGGGATAAATCACCCCACCGTTCCCTTCACCTCCGATCACCGCTCCGGTCTCCTTCATTTTTTGCACGACATTCACTTCTCCCACGGCAGAAGCTGTATATTTTCCACCGTATGTAACGGTAATGTCCTTGAGGGCCCGGGTGGAAGAAAGGTTGGAAACGGTATTCCCCGGCCGGTGCATCAGCACATAATCGGCCACCGCCACCAGGGTATACTCCTCTCCGAACAACTCTCCTTTTTCATCTACCAGGGCCAGCCGGTCCACATCGGGATCGACCACAATGCCCAAATCAGCCTTTTCGGCTTTCACCTTTTCGCAGATATCCGTAAGATGATCGGGCAAAGGTTCGGGGGAATGGGCAAAATGTCCGTCAGGCTCCCCGTTGATACAAATGACTTTCTTCACACCCAGCTCATACAGTAATCGGGGCACAATAATCCCGCCAACCGAATTGATGCCATCAACCACCACGGTGAATCCGGCTTCCCGTATAGCCTCCGTATTGACCAGATCAAGGTCCAATATCCTGGCGATATGGATGTCATCAAAATCATTGACAGCACGGATATTCCCAATATGATCCACCCGGGCATATTCAACCGTACCCGAACCGGCTATGCGCAGTATCTCCTTCCCTTCCTCATCGGTAATGAACTCTCCGGCTTCATTAAGCAGTTTCAGGGCATTCCATTCCATGGGGTTATGGCTTGCAGTAAGGATGATCCCCCCTTGTGCCCTGAAATGCGGGACCGCCATTTCCACCGTCGGTGTGCTGGCCAGTCCCAGATGGACCGTATCGATACCCATTCCGGCCAGAGTTCCCAGCACCAGCTGTTCCACCATGGGTCCCGACACCCGGCCGTCCCTTCCCACCACAACCCGCGGTTTTTCGGCAAAATTACAGGATAATAGAAGGTGACCGTAAGCAGCGGTAAAGCGAACTATATCGGGGGGGGTCAGTCCCCTGCCCGGAACACCTCCGATGGTGCCCCGGATCCCTGAGATGGATGCAATCAACGTCATGGTTTGTATAATAAAATGGAACAAACAGGCACAAAGTTCATCAAATTCCACGAACCCGCAAAAGGACAGGAAGATTTCTTTTTCCTACCTTTGCAAAAGGAAGGATCGCTGTCCATTTTTTTCTACCTTTGCACCCCCAATACCTTCACCATGTCTTTTCAAAGGAACAGATTACCGGAAAACCGCAGAAAAAAAGAAGCTGCCGTACAGGGCAAACCGCAGTCAGCTGCCGTGCAGAAGCTCCACGGGCCTGTGAGGCTGAACCGCTATATTGCCCTTTCAGGGGTTTGTTCCCGACGGGAAGCCGATGAAAAGATTACGCAGGGGCTGGTCACGGTAAACGGAAACCAGTGAAGGAACTGGGGACACAGGTACAACCAGGTGACATGGTCAAGCTGGAGGGCCGGCTGATCAAACCGGAAAAGCCGGTGTATATCCTGCTGAACAAACCCAAAGATACCATTACCACCCTGCGCGACCCACAGGGAAGGCAAACGGTTCTCGACCTGATTGGTAAAGCGAATCATCCCCGGGTTTTTCCGGTAGGCCGCCTCGACAGAAACACCACGGGGGTTCTGTTGCTAACCAATGACGGCGAACTGGCGCGCAAACTGGCACACCCTTCTTCCCGCGCAGCCAAGGTCTACGAAGTAACCCTTGACAAAAAGCTCAGGGAAGCCGATGTACAGCAACTGCTTGAGGGAATTACCCTGGAAGACGGAAGGATCAGAGCCGACCGGTTGAGCTTCCCCGATGCTGCCGATCACTCCCGGGTAGGACTGGAAATCCATTCGGGGCGAAACCGGATCGTAAGAAGAATGTTCGAGCACCTGGGGTACCGTATCCGCAAGCTCGACCGGGTTTATTTTGCGGGGTTGACCAAAAAAGGCCTGTCGAGGGGAAAATGGAGGTATCTGTCCCGGGGCGAAATCCAATCCCTCAAAATGGGAAGATTTCAGTAAGTATATAATACATTAACAAGATTCATTTTTATGACACATAAATCGGGATTCGTCAATATCATAGGAAATCCGAATGTGGGGAAATCCACGCTAATGAATGCGCTGGTGGGGGAAAAGGTGTCGATCATCACCTCACGTGCCCAAACCACGCGGCACAGGATACAGGGTATTGTCAATGGCCAGGATTTCCAGATCGTATATTCCGATACGCCCGGAATCATTGACCCCCACTACCGCCTGCAGGAAAAAATGCGGAGCATGGTACAGACGGCCCTCGACGATGCCGATATTATTGTGTATGTAACCGATGTGGTGGAAACACCCGACAAGCATACAGGCATACTTAAAAAGCTGAAAAACACCGATATTCCGGTGATTCTGGTATTGAACAAGGCAGACCTGGGAAACCAGGAAACGGTGGAAGCCCTGCGGAAAAAATGGGAGGAACTCCTGCCGCGGGCCACTTTTCTGGCCGTATCGGCTCTTTACCGGTTCAATCTGGATAACCTGTTCCGTCTGATCATGGAATACCTTCCGGAAGGAGAACCTTATTATCCGAAGGACCAGGATCAGCTGACCGATAAAACGGAACGGTTCATGGTGGCCGAAATGATCAGGAAACAGATCTTTACTCATTACCAGAAAGAAGTTCCCTATTCGGTAGAAGTGGAGGTGGATACCTTCAAGGAAGAACCGGATTTGATCCGAATAGCTGCCACCATACATGTTTCAAGAGAAAGCCAGAAGGGCATCCTGATTGGCCGGGGGGGAATCATGCTGAAAAAAGTAGGTACGGCTGCAAGGAAAGAAATCGAGAAATTTTTTCAAAAGAAAGTATTTCTGGAAATGTATGTAAAAGTCACCAGAAACTGGCGCGACGAAGACCGGCACCTCAGGAAATTCGGTTATTATTGATAACGAACCTGCAGCAGATAACCCGCAGAATTTAAACAAGTCATGGGAAACATCATAGCCATTGTCGGACGGCCCAATGTAGGGAAATCGACCCTGTTCAACCGCATTACAGGCACACGTGATGCCATTGTGGATGAGACCGAAGGGGTAACCCGTGACCGGCATTACGGCCGGTCGGAATGGAACGGTATAGAATTCTCGGTTATTGACACGGGCGGATATGTTCCGCGTTCAGCCGATATTTTCGAGGATGAGATCCGCAAACAGGTTCACCTGGCCATTGCAGAAGCCGACCTGATCCTTTTCATGGTGGATGTTACCGTGGGGATTACCGACCTGGACGAATCCATGGCCGGAATGCTGAGGAAAACCCGGAAAAAAGTGGTCCTGGTGGTCAACAAGGTGGACAACAACCAGCGCATCTATGAGGCACAGGAATTCCACAAACTGGGAATACAACCGCTTTTTTGCGTTTCCTGCCTGTCGGGTTCGGGAACGGGCGACCTGCTGGATGAGGCCGTAAAGGATTTCACACCGGGGGCGGAAGAGGCAGAGGACCCCGATATACCCCGCTTTACGATAGTGGGACGGCCCAATGTGGGAAAATCCTCCCTTCTCAATACCCTGATCGGGGAAGAACGGAATATTGTGACACCGGTTTCCGGTACCACCCGGGATTCCATTGAAACCCGGTACCGGAAATTCAGGCATGATTTTTATCTGGTTGATACGGCCGGCCTGCGCAAAAAGGGAAAGGTACAGGAAGATCTGGAGTTTTATTCGGTGATGCGTTCGATCCGGGCCATAGAAAAATCGGATGTCTGTTTCCTGATGCTTGATGCCACCCGGGGCATGGAATCACAGGACCTGAACATTTTCGAACTGATCAGAAAGAACCGGAAAGGGGTGGTGATCGTTGTCAACAAATGGGATCTGATTGAAAAGGATCATCATACCCATCAAATTTTCAAAAGAGCCATTCTGGAAAAAACAGCCCCTTTTCAGGACATTCCCATCTTCTTTATTTCGGCCATCCACAAACAGCGTATTCTGCAGGTACTGGAAAAGGGACTGGAAGTGTTCAGGAACCGTTCCCGGCGGATCCCCACATCAAAGCTGAACGAGGTGATGCTGGAAGCCATCGCCCGTTACGAACCGCCATCGGTCAAAGGCAAGTTCGTTAAGATCAAATATGTTACCCAGCTTCATTCCCCTACGCCGGCTTTTGCCTTTTTCTGCAATTTGCCGCAATACATCAGGGAACCCTACAAACGATACCTGGAAAATCAGTTAAGGCAGCATTTCAGCCTCACCGGTGTCCCGGTACAAATATACTTTCGGGCAAAATAAACACTGCCTGTAGGGAAACTTTTGTACTTTTGTATTATGCACAGAAAAATGTCATTCCCGTTCATGGTGGCATGGCTTATTGCCTCCTGGATAGCCGGTTGTCAGAAAATCGAGAGCTATCCCCCGGAACCTTATATCGAATATGAAAGATTCGAAGTGAGGGATTCAACGGATATGCTGGGCAACCAGAAACTGATCGGATCGCTGTGGTTTTATTTTGTTGACGGTGACGGCGATATAGGTGCGGCTGACACCAGTGACATTTCCAACAAATACAACCTGTTCTTCACCATGTTCGAAAAAATTGACGGGGAATTTTATGAGGTAGGCCTGGACAAGCTGGGTGAACCCATCCGGTTTATCATCCCCTTTATGGAAAGGACCGGGCAGAACAAAACGCTGAAAGGGGAAATCAATGTGGAATTTGAATATTATTTCAACGTATTTGATACCATCCGGTATGATTTTTATATAATAGACCGGGCAGGGAATTACAGCAATATGGAATCAACTCCCGAACTGGTCCTGGAACTGTAATTCCACGCTTTCCAGACATTAAAACAAACTTTCAGCATGATAACGGGCAAAACAAAAATGGCCGATCTGATTCATCTGAATCATAAATTACTTCCCGTTATCGGAAGGTTTGGAATCAGCCTGGGGTTCGGCGACAGTACGGTGAATGAAATTTGCCGGGAAAAGGGTATTGAAACAGCCTTCTTTCTTGAGGTGGTGAACGCATTTCACGATCCCGACTATTATCCACAGGAAAATCTTCGTCAATTCTCGCTTCAGCTTATTGTTGATTACCTCAGGAACACCCACCGTTTTTATCTGGATAAAAAGATTCCCGAAATTGAAGAGATGATCGAGGCAATGATCAGGGATTGCTATCCCGGAAAGGAACACATTGATCTGATCAGGGTTTTTTTCGGCAATTACCGGGAGGAGCTCATCGCGCACATAGAACGGGAAGAAAAAACCGTTTTCCCGTATGCTCTCATGGTAGAGGAAGCTTTCCTGAAAGGAAGCCTGACGGGAGAACAGCTTGAACAGATCAGGAACAGATCCATGAAAGAATATCAGGAAGAACATAATGATATTGAAGAGAAACTGTATGATCTGAAAAATATCATCATCAAATATCTCCCCCAACCACAGGATGTTTCAGGATGTACACACATTCTCTATGAATTGTTCTACCTCGAGCAGGATATTAACGACCATTCCCGTATTGAGGACAAGGTGCTTGCTCCCAAAGTAGAACAAATGGAAAAGGTGCTTCTGGAACAATACCCTTTGTCCGATGGCTGATTTTACGGCAGTTGTTATTGAACGTTCCTATGTGATACGCAAAGGCTGGACCCAGATACTCCGTTCCTTTGACGAAATCAGAAATATTTATGAATTCGCTGAAATAGAGGAATGCCTGCCCTTACTTCCCAAATACCATCCCGATCTGGTTCTGTATCATTCTACCCGTATTCACCAGGAAATTGGATCATACCTGTCAGGAAAAGAAATCGGAAAAATTTTCTGGGTTGATATCTCACCGGAAGAACATAAGAAGGAAGATGTTCCCGAATGGGCCGATCTGAGTCTTTCTCCCCTGCTTCCCCGCGAAAAAATCAGGCAAACACTTGAACAAATCATGCATGACCTGGGAGGAGAAACAGATCAGGGCACTCACACGGAGCTGAGTCACAGGGAGATCACAGTACTTAAATTAATATCCAGGGGATTGACCAATAAAGAGATAGCCGATAAAATGTTTATTTCACCTCATACGGTCATCACACACCGGAAAAATATTACGCGAAAACTGGGGATAAAAACCGTGGCCGGCCTTACCGTTTATGCCATCCTGAACAAACTGGTCAGTCTGGAGGAGATTGATTCCTGAATGGGGTCAGGGGATCTTGATCCCCATAAACAGAACATCATCCACCTGGGGATATTCTTTTTTCCAAAGGAAGAAACTGGTTTTGATATGCTCATACTGTTCTTCCATGGGCAAGCGGTGGATGTCTTCCAGCAGATTTTTCAGCCTAACCATCTTGAACTTCTTGCCCAGCGGCCCTCCGAACTGATCGGGATATCCGTCGGAGAACATATACAGAATATCTCCCGATTCAAGGGCATATTCCTGGTCCTGAAACTGCTTGGTGTCGAATAATTCGCCTCCGATGGAGCTTCTGTTTCCCCGGATATACATCAGTTCATTCCGGTGAAACAGCATAATAGGCCGCATGGCAGAAGCAAAACGCAGGTGATGGGTTTTCAGATCGATTTCGCAGATTGTAATATCCATCCCGTCGGTTGTACGCTGCATTTCCACATTCTGGTTCAGTGTCTGGGTAATTTCATTATCGAGTTTCTCCAGTAGAAATGAGGGGGTGGTAAGATCATCGCGCAGGGTGAATTCCTTGATCAGGGTAGATCCGATCATCGACATGAAAGCGCCCGGCACACCATGTCCTGTACTGTCGGCACAGACGATCAGGAACCGGTCATTATTTACCCTGTCGAACCAGTAAAAATCGCCGCTCACAATATCGCGCGGAAGATAAAATATGAACGAACCCGGGAATTGTTCCTTCAGTTTGCTTTCGGGAGGCAAAATACTGGCCTGTATCCGTTGTGCATAGTTGATACTGTCGGTAATCTCCTTGTTCTTGATCTCAAGTTCCTCCTTCTGCTCCACCACTTCGCGGGTCCTGATTTCCAGTTCCTTTTCCAGGTATTCCCTCAGTCGGCGCTGATTCCTTTCACGGATGCGAATGATCAGAATAAACACTCCGACGATGACCGATACGATGATGAGATAGAACCACCAGGTTTTCCATACGGGTTTCTGAACGATGATCTCGAATGAGCAGGGAGTTTCGGTACAGATACCTGAAGAGGAACAGGCATGAAGCAGGAAACGGTATCTTCCGTCGGTAATCCTGGGGTAGTTCACAAAACGGTTCGACGAAGGTTCGGACCACTCGGGATCATAGTTCTCCATCTTAAACCGGTAAATCACCCCCTGAGGATCTTTGTAGCTCAGGCCGATAAATTCTATTCTGATCCTGTAAATGCCGTAGGGAAGCCGGATCGTTTCCCGCAAGGGAACCGGATCGTCCCCCACCCTTACAGACACAATGTTGGGTATGGGAGGCCGGGCAAGAACGCTTTCTTTCCGGTAATCATAACTGATCAATCCCTGTGTGGTTCCTATAAGAACACGCCCCGGTGCATCCAGTGCCATGGCCCCCGCATTGCAGTCGCCGGTGATTCCCATGTTGGCAGAATATGTTACCACCACGTTCCTTTCCACATCGATCCGGGAAATACCTGAACGGTGACCTACCCATATATGCCCACGGGAATCGGCCAATATACTCTTGCAGTATTCCGATAACAGGCCGTTATTCCGTGTATATGTAAATACCGTATCGGAAGTAAAATGAAACACACCGTTCCCGTCGGTAGCAGCCCATACTTCGCCGTTCGCATCGAGTACCAGATCGGTAAACACATTGGCTCGTATCAGAAATTGAGCATCATGCACCTCCGCCAGTTCGCCTTCGGGAGAAATACGGTAGATCATCCGGGAAGTGGTGGCAATCCATGCATGATGATCTTCATCAACATATACGGCATTGATGCTGTTGTGCGAAAGTCCGTTCCGGTTGGTAAAATGCATTTTATCTCCCGTACTGATCCGGATCCTGAAGACCCCGTACATAGTAGCGATCCATACATAATCACCTCCTCCGGAAATATCCCTGATAGAGTTCTCGTTATTGTCCTGGGTACGGTGAACGTTACGGAATAACCGTTCTCCTTTACGTTTCAGGTATACGCCGTTCCTTGAGGTACCCACCCACAAGGATCCTTTTTCATCTTTATAAATGGCGGTAATTTCATCATCAGGAAGTCCTGCTCCCGGGGCGGGGATAAAAATGCCATCCTGACCCGGCGCGGAAGTTGCATATATTCCCGTTTCGCTTCCCAGCCAGTAGCCGTCCTGATCGGCAAAAACCGACAAAATGTTATTGCCCAGCTTATTCTCAGAAAAATCATAAAAGCCAAACGCCTCATCCAGTAACATGGACAATCCCCTGCCAAACGTCCCCATCCAGATATTCCCTTCGTGGTCCTGGTAAACCTGCCGTACATTTTCAGTAGACAATCCGTTGGATGGATCATACGCCACATACCGGGTATAGATTCCCTGCCCGGCGTCAAAAACCAGCTTCACAGCACCCTGTCCAAAGGTGCTGACCCACAGGTTCTGATCCCTGTCTTCATATACATGCTGAATATTCAAATGATCCAGTCCAAGAGCCTGGCTGACGGAAACGACTTCGGGCTCCATGCCGGGAACCACGGAATAAATGCCGCCGGTAGCCGCCACCCAAAATCCCCCGGCTTCCTTTCGGGGAATAATCCAGTTCACTCTTTCTTCGGGAATTTCCCCCACCCTCCTTTCCATTACCATCAGGCTGTCTCCCTGCTTCCGGTATACATACAATCCCCGGTCCGTCCCGATCAGCATCTTATCCTCGTCAATCCAGCCAATAGAAAAAATCAGGCGGTCTATTTTTAAATGCTGAAGGGAATCTCGGTAATGGATCAGACCGTTTGCCTGGGTGGCAAGGTATATATCCCCGTCCGGAGTGGAGGTAATCTGGTTTATGTTTCCTCCCGTAAACTGCCGGGTGTTCAGAAAATGGCAACCCGCTCTATCCATATACAATGCATTCCCGTCACTGAATCCGGCCCATACTGTTCCGCCGGGGGTTTTGTACAGGGTGGTCACATAGCCCTGTAGGGTGGAATCGTTCAGGGATACCTGAGTAAATTCTATTCCGTTGAAACGGCACAAACCGTTTCCCGTACCCGCAATCAGATATCCGCCCTGATCCTGTATAATACTATATATGAATGAATTACAAATTCCTTCTGCCCGGTCGTAATTTCTGAACTGAAAGTTCTGTCCGGCCACCCCCTTAAAAGAAAACAAAATGACAGGCCATATCAACAGGAATTTTTTTATCAACTGAACCGGGGAATATTGCATAATCTAATCTTCCTTCTTTTGAACGGCAATTTTGTAGCGGTAACGGGGGATTCCTCCAATAGGTGCCGTGAAGAAGGGCATGAATTCCCCGTACTGATTCTGAATGGAGATCACTACGTTGTTATTTCTTACCACGCCGGGTTCTTTTTGTTTGATAAACTGGAAATCAAGCGATGTTCCGATCTCTTCCTCCTGAATCTGGAACTGGCTTTCCACCCATACATCTTCGCCCGATACGGTATTCAACTGGCTGTTCCTGACCACGGAAACGGTACGGATCTCCCCGTCATCATCCCAGTCGAAATTTTGCTGTAAAACGCGTGTGGTTCCTTCATCCACAAAAGGATAAATATGTGAAATGTTGTTGGGATTGTTCCATAGCCGGAACGAATATTCATAGGTAAATGCATTAGCTCCCTCAATGGCTCTGTTATCATCGGGCAGTGAACTCAGGTAAAAACGGTACATGTTCCCGTCGTCACCCGAAACACCCTCCACAATGATCTTGAAAAGATACCCGTCGAAATCCCGGGAAAACTCTCCCTGGGTAGGGCTGAAAGGCCCGAAGGTAAACCAGTCATTATCATATGTCGGATCATTTCCGAATATTCTGGATGCCAACAGGTTGCCGCTACGGTAATTCCCCACAGGATCAGCCGACCGGGCATCTTCCTCCGACCAGCAGCCATTTCCTCCGTATACATCGTACTTCATCCGGGTATTGAATTCCACGTTGACTTCGTCATGATCTCCCCCGACATCCGGATCGAATACCCTGATATACAATGGATCATCATAATCCTTGGGCACATAGAAAAAGAACACCAGGGAAAAATCATCATCTCCCCAGGAAGTTTCGGCTACCGGGCCGAAAGTCATCAGGTAGGGAATATTTTCCTCCGGAGCAGGCACAGGCTGAAGGAAGGCATGCACGGGCAGCAAAAAAATCAGCAAGCCGATATATCCTCTTTTCCCTTTCATATTGCTTATCATCAAAATATTATGCCCGGTTTCGGTTTTTCCCCGTTAAGCTCAGGTTTCTGTACCATCCGACCGAAATTTATTGATTTTTCAACAAATCCCCGGCGTGAGCTGTCTTTTATCATGGCAAAACCTCTCCAGGATTATACAACACAACAATCTTTTTCATTCCGCAAACCCTCTCCCTGTTTTCAGCATGGGTCGCCCTGCTTTCGGCAATCAACTGCACCCGGTACACTCCCGGTACCAGGAAAACATGCCGGGCTTCCATCCCCGTAGTTCCGGTTCCGTCTCCAAAATTCCAGTAATATTCGCCAATGATCATCTCCGGCAAATAGGTATCTTCCCCGCTGAACAGGACTTCTTCTCCGGTATATACTGTATCCGAAGCAGCAATATGTACCTGTTCCAGTTTTTCAATATGCAGCGGATAGGTAGCTACATTGGCCATGATAGCCCCGGTAAGGGTATCCACCACATTCAGTTTCAGCAAATAATCACCGGGAGTAAAGGTATGTTCCACCACGCGTCCCCTCTTGATCACTCCATGATCAAGATCCCATTCATATTCATAGGTAAGGGTATCGAGGTTGCGGGTACCGGGTTCAAATATTTCATAGGTAAAACGGTTTTCTTCCACTTCCTTGCAGGTATTAAGCCTAGGCAAAACAGAACGGAATTCGAATATGTTATCCGTACGGAATCTGTTTGAAGTAAAAAAACCTGAAGAAAGGTCCTCCCTGGCGATAAATGAAAAATCATCATCGGGTGAATTAAAGGGAGCAGGCAGGCAAATGGGTTGCAGCCAGCCGGTTTTGACAGGAACCGTAAAATAGATATCCAGTTTCCCCGGACCTCCCGGCCTGTCGGAAGCAAAATACAGTCTTCCACTTGAGTGCACATACGGGAACATCTCATGAAAGGGTCCGTTAATAACGGGGCCAAGGTTCCGCGGCCTTCCCCACCGTCCGTTTTCCAGTTCACATACATAGATATCTGCACCACCAAAACCACCGGCCTGATCGGAGGCAAAGTACAGTTTTGAGCCGTCGGGACTCAGACAGGGATGGCCGGTTTTATATTCAGGGTTATTGTAAGGAAAGGGTTCCGGGGTGGTCCATTCCCCGTTTTCCTGCCGGGATACAAATATGCCGTAATTCGGATTCCCATTTTTCCTTTTCTTTTTTTCTCCGGCATCATAATTCCTGGTGAAATAAATCTGTTTCCCGTCAGGGGAAAAAGCGGCAGGGCCTTCAAATTTTATGCTCCTCAGGGTTTCATCAAAATATCCCGGTTCCCCCCAATCTGTTGTATCTTTCCGGCTGACCACAAATAATTCCGACTGGGTTTCATGGTTTTCATTCGCCACATAACCCTGAAAAATACCCGTCCGCCGGTCGGAACAGAATACAATCCCTTCAACGTAATATGCCGGAGCAAAATCATTAAAAATCCTTGAACTGAAAGGCAAACGTTCCACCACATAGTTTTCCTGTGCCCCGGCAAAACCGCTCAGGACGGAAAAAACCAAACTACATATCAACCTGCATGGTTTACCCGTATTCATTTCGTCTTAAAAATACCTTGGATTATGAGCTCTGATCTTACTGAACAATTCATATCTCATAAAGATTTCATGACTACCATTCAGGTAATGATTCATTTGAGAAAGGGCATAATCATAGGAATAACCAATTAATAATCTGTCGCTTATCTGAAACTCGATAATGCCTACCACGGCAGGTCCGGTATTATCAATATCGGTACGGTAAGAAGCTCCCAGCCACAGAAAGTCGTTGAACAGGATGAAACTGGTATTCAAATCGAATTGAACACTATTCGAGGCAGGCTGATACTTGACCAATACAGAAGGCTTCCATTTGAACACATGGGATGAAACCAGAAGCACCCCTCCGGTAAGGAAATAATTATAATCGGCCATATCCCATGAGGGTTTGTAGCCGGAACTGAGTGTATCGATGCGATACGTGGTCAGCAGGGGAACCGAAGCCCCCAGGTAGAAACGGTCGGTTGAGTAATACATGCCGAACCCAAAATTGGGCAGGATGGCCGATTCAGGTACCAGGGTAAAATAGGGATCGTCAGGATCATCCAGAGTGATCCTTGACATATCCTGTTTCTCAAAAAACGCTCCGGCCTTCAGTCCCAGCGACATTATCCCATTCCCCAGAGGAAAGCGGTAAGCGTAGTTGAGATATGCGTGGGTCCGGTTTCGGATATCAATCTTTTCGCGCATCAGAAAAACACCCACACCCACCCGTTGCTTTTTCAGGGGAGTATGCATACTGAATGTCTGTGCTTCAGGAGCATCTTCTATACCGGCCCATTGTTTCTTGTACATCAGGCTCATACAGGGCGCCTCCCTACTGCCGGCATAGGCGGGATTAATGGCCAGCCCGTTGAACATATACTGACTGAACCCGGAATACTGATTCTGGGGAAAAACCGCCAGGGAAGTCCCCGCAAGCCATATGAAAAGAAATAGTTTTCTCATCGTTCCGTACCGCGTATTATGATAAAGCCACTGCGGGTACTGTCTCCATCCACTTTAATAATGTAGTAATACGTATCATCAGGCAGTAGTTCTCCGTTGAGGTTTCTGCCATCCCAGCCGGTCTGATCATCACGCATGAAATTTTCTTCCCGGTAAACCATATTGCCCCACCTGTTAATAATAACCAGTTCATTATACCGGTCCCTGGGCAAATATATCCTGAAATAATCATTTTTCCCGTCACCGTTCGGGGTCAAACCCCTGGATCCTGCCTCAAATGACGGGACCGTGATCATCATAGAATATACTTCTTCACAGGCACCATGAGTGATAGTGAAGTAAACCGTATGCGTTCCCACTTCCAGGTGGGTCAGCAGTGTGGTTTCGGTATTATCTGGACTGAATACGATGGGGCTTCCCGGTTCCGCGCTCCACAGGCAGGTACCGATCTCGGGATCCTCCACATCGGCTGTAAGTTCCACCTCATTGGCGTAAGGCTCAAGTACCGTATCGCCGGGGAATGTAACCTCCGACACTTCGTTCCAGAAAGTAATGGTCACCTCGTCGTTATCGGCCGGACACGGTCCGTTGACAACGGTCCAGATAAAGGTGTGTGCCCCTTCTTCAGTTACCGTCACCGTCTTGCGTGGATTTGTATTATCTGAAACATCGGCTACTGCCGCCGGGAAGGTCCATATGCCGGTTCCCACATTCATGCCGGCCTGAAGTTCATATTCCAGTCCGCACACTTCCTCATCGGGACCTGCATCGGCCACCGGAATACCGTACACGGTTATATTTGCCTCACCGGTCATTCCCGAACCATCGGCCTGACAGCCGTTACCGTCGGTTACAGAATACAGGGTGTACACCAGGGCTTCACTTTCCGAGGATGTTTCCGGGGTAACCGGGTGCTGATATACTGCGGTCCCGATGGCATTTTCGGTATACTGGCTTGTCCCGTCGGTCAGGGTAACATCCCAGGGAGCTGTCCCGGTCAGGCTGATTGTAATATCCACAGGGGCACCGCTGCAAACCGGGATGGCGGGATCGGTAATGGTTGCCGTGGGCAGGGGATATATATCCACCAGCACGGAAGGACTGATATCCTGACAGCAGCCGTTCGGCCCGGAAGTGACCGTTCTGCGGTAATACAACGGACTGGTAAGTGCCGGAGTAGTATAGGTTACCTCGTTACGGGTTCCGTCAGCCCCGATCCAGTTGACATTGTCCGTACTTTGCTCCCAGTAGTAAGTATACGAATCTTCTCCGGCTCCTCCTGCCGGTTCGGGTGGATTCAGTGTGGTGGTGGATCCCGAACAGATGCCCCCTGGGTCGGGTATCACATTGTTTGTGATCACCGGCAGGACATTCACCACTACTTCGTGGGCACTGGTTTCCGTGCACTGGCCCGAAATCACGGAGCGCCTGAAACGGGTGGTCTCCGTCAGGGCTCCCGGGCTGTAATCGGGAGCATCGGGCCCCGTGGGTATCCAGGTGACACCGTCGTCAGTACTGAATTCCCACACGTAGGTATATATTCCGGTCCCTCCGCTCAGGGGAGCGGGTTCCGGAACAATGGGATTCGGGGTTTGCCCCGAACAGATCGTCGTATCGTACAAACCCGAAATGGTCTGGATATCTGTATGCTGCAGGGCCGGATGAACGGAAATGGTATCCACCCCGCTGATATCCTGACACACGTCGGAGATAACCACTCTCCTGATAAAAAGGGTGTCGGTAAGAGGGGATGAGAAGGTCATATCCCGGAAGTTTGCTTCGGGAATGTCCTGCCACGTCCCTCCGGAAAGGCTGTCCTGCCACTGGTACAGGTAGGTGTCGGGCTTCCCCCCGGAAGCATCGTCGCCAATCAAATCCAGGGGAATATCCCCTTCACAGATCACCTGGTCGGTAACAAAGGTATTGTTGGCAATGGCCGGCCACTGGATCAGGGTAACCGTATCGGAAATACTCTGGCAAACATTATCCGAACCCGAATACACCACCCGCCGGAAATACCGGGCCGTCTGGGATGGAAAAGCGGGATCGCCCACCGCATCGGGCTGATAGTCTTCCTGGTCGGTCACAGCACCATAGGCACTGGCATAGGTATTCCCGTCAAGACTTTCCTCCCATACAAACCGGTAAGTACCGTCGCCGTTGGCCGGAGGAAGCCCATCAAGAAGGGCAAAGGCCGATCCTTCACAGATTACCTGGTCGGCGCTGATGGTATTGTTGGTGATAGCCGGCAGTACCGTGATGGTTACCGTATCGCTCACCTCATAGCATTTTCCGGAATAAACCCAGCGCCGGTAATAAGTGGTCTGCGTCAGAGCAGGCGGCTGATAGGAGGCACCGGTAAAATTACCGGCAGCCTCGGTAAAATTCACATCGTCGAGACTTTCCTCCCAACGGTAGGCATAGATACCATCTCCGCCGGTGGGCACGGCCACATCGGGTTCCAGCACGGGTGGCACCTGATTGTGACAGATGGTATCTTCAAAGGTAATGGAATAATCGGCCAGGGCGGGATGAACATTCACCACCACCGGTTTGCTCACATCTACAATCTGGGGAACGGACATATCGCGCACAATACGCCGGTACCAGGTTGTATCGGCCAGGGGAACAGTCGGGACATAATTTTCACCGGTGGCCCCGGATATGTCGTTCCATATTGATTGGTCGGTACTGTACTGCCAGGTATAACTATACGGAGTGGTCCCTCCTTTAGGTTCTGAACCGATGATCATGGAAGGAACCGTTCCCTCGCAGATGGTATCGGTCAGGTCGTTGGTAGAAGCCCACTTGATGGTGTTAAAAAGGAAACCGGTAATGACCACATCCAGATTGGAAGTAACTTCCCCATTATTCCCGTTAATACCAAAATCTCCACAACCATAATCCTGGCCTCCCAGTCCCCCATCTGCCAGGGATATCACATTTCCGGGCAAAGAGGTTCCCTTATGCCAGATCAGACCGCCACCGCCACCACCACCCGGGCCGCTGCAATCTCCGTCACCTCCTTTCCCTCCGGTAACATTTACTTCCAGTAAAGAAGTATGATAAGAACGTACTTCTATCCCCACGGTACCTCCGGCCCCGCCTCCACCGGCACCTCCGGTGAAGGTAGCCGTAGCCAATACCGACCCTCCCATGGCCAGGATCCTGTGGCCGTTCCCCACAATGCTGTCGGCTACCAAAACGATCATTCCTCCTCCGTTTCCCCCGTCAGTAGCATCGCCCGGATTCTGCCAGGTGGAAGAGCCTCCCCCCCCACCCATCACCAGCCTGCGAACGGATACATAATTAATATCACTGGCAGTAAATCCGTTTCCGCCGTAACCGCCAAGAAAATACAGAGAGGTACAATTCTCATTCCCGGCATCTCCTCCTTTCCCCATATTTCCACCGCCTCCGCCGCCGGAGTAGCGTCCATTGCCGCCACCGCCACCGTTATACAATCTCCCCCGGCCTTTCTGGTAAGCGGAATTGTAGGAACCCACGCCATCAATAAATGAAACAATCCCCTCGCCCTTGTTCCCCGCCCTCTGGGAGGAGGCATCGTAATAATAATCATCGTAAAGATCTGGATCGGTTTCCGAGCATACACCGTCTCCCTGATCGGCCGATCCACCCAGCAAGCCTCTGGCCGAAACATCGATATCGGCATTCAGTACCAGGGTATTGCTGACAAACAGGGCCAGCACTCCCCCTTTTTCTCCGTCCCAGGGATCACAGGTCAGGGTCCCGGTTACTTCGGCCTTGTCATATCCGGGCACGCGAACCAGTTGCATGCTCCCGTCCACCTGGTAACTGGCAAAATTCTGAAGTTCGTTGGTAAAGGAAACCTGGTTTCCGCTGACCGAGGCTATGCGGATAAATTCGTATTTACCCACACCTCCCCAACCCTGCTTGGAGCCAAAATTATTGTCGTTGCTCCCCAGTATTTCCACCCCTTTCATCTGGATCACCAGCACGGTATCCCCTTCGGAAAAGGCCGAAGCATCGTCCACGGTTACCTGGTCGGCAGCATCGATGGATACAATCCGGGCATAGTCATTCACCACGCCGGACAGGGGCGTTCCCTGCGGAAATGCCCAATGCATCCCTCCTGCCATCAGCAGTAGGGAAAACATCATATGTACGGATTTCCTTCTCAGTTTCTTCGCCCTTAATTATTTGGATGAATATAGCAATTTTTACGTTGTGTTCTTCGGGAATTTTGCACATATCCGGCTTTCACAAGCCGGGAGGTGACCATGTAAATACGTATTCTTACTGAAAATGTTACAATTATGCCCGATTCCCTTTTGCAGAACATTCATGATTTCTTTACGGGATTTTCCCCCGGGGGGATTCTTTGCCGGAAGACTGGTTTTCCGGATGGTATACAGGAAGTTCCACATAAAAAGTAGTTCCTTCCCCCACGCGCGTCTCATAATGGATGCTTCCTCCCGTATTTGAAACGATATTGCGCACGATGGCCAGTCCCAGTCCCATCCCGCTTGATTTGGTTGTAAAATTGGGTACAAACAATTTTTCGCCCAGCTCGTCGGGGATCCCTTTTCCGTTATCGGAAACAGCAATGATCACCCTTTTCCCCTCCAGAGTCAGATCAATCCCCACCCGACCGGGACGGTCCTCGGGAATGGCCTGGATGGCATTTTTCACCAGGTTGGTCAGCACGCGCAACATTTGTTCCTTGTCGGCCACGACCATGGCTTCACTCAGGCCATGTACATCCACACGGATCTCCACATTTTCGGTATTGCCAAACAGCTCGGCAATATTCCATACCTTTTCCACCATGTTTACCGGTTCAAAGCTGGATGTGGGCATCTGGGCAAAATGTGAAAAAGCATTGGCTATGGCCGAAAGGTTTTCGATCTGTTCGATCATGGTACGGGTAAACCGCTGAAAGTTCTCCTCCCATCCGGGTGCCCGATCTTCATAGGCCCTTTTTACCTGCTGGATACTCAATTTCATGGGGGTCAGAGGATTCTTGATCTCATGGGCCACCTGACGCGCCATTTCCCTCCATGCCGATTCCCGCTCGGAACGGGCCAGTTTTTCCACACTCCGGGCCAGCTCGGTTACCATGCGGTTGTATTCATGCACCAGTTCACCGATCTCATCCTCACCCTCATAAGAAATCTTCTCATAGCTCCTTCCCAGTTTCAGGCGGCTGAATTTACGCTGAATCATCCGCAGCGGATCGGTGATTTTGTTGGAGATCAGTACCGCCAGGAAGATGGTCAGGATCAGTAAAAGAAAGGAAATATTCACAATGGCCACCACCAGAAGGGATATTTCCCTCGACAGCGAAATTTGTTTGGTAAAATAGGGCAGGTTGAGGTAGGCCAGCAACTGGTTTTCTGCATTGGTAAACGGCACATAGGCCGACAGGAAACTCATTTCCCCGATGTTCTCGCGGTGAACAAATTCGGCTTTCCGGTTCCAGCGGAGTTCCCGGTAGGCCTGATTGTCAATGCGCCTTCCCGTAAGTCCTTCATCAAATATCTCAGGTCGTGAAGTGGCAAGCAGCTTCCCATCCGGACTGTAGAGGTTAATATCGGTATAGAACACATTGGAATACCTTACCAGCAGATCGTTCAGGTTGACATACTGTCCCCTCGACCAGCCCGGATCCAGAAAGGATTCATAGGCCAGTTCATGATCCAGTACCACATACACCGACTGGATTTTTTCACGGATCATTTCATTGTGTTTAGCCCGGTATTGCCTGATGCTGTAATAAACCGCACCTCCCCCGATCAGAACCAGTGCCATGAAAAGAATTCCCACCATAGCCGTCTGTATCCTGGTTTTGAAAGTGAGCCGGATATTCCGGAAAATACCGGGGATATTGATCATCAGGAGGATAATATTCATCCACAGGAAAAAGTACACAAAAAGGTATGAGGCATCGATCAACAGGTCGATACCTCTCAGATCATGGGTGCTTATGATGATCTGCTTGTCCGGGTCAATACGATAGATCAGGTGGCTGTACCCGTCGAAATGAAGAAAACTGAATTCTTCTTCAGGGGGATTGTACACATCCAGGCTCAGACTGTATGGAAAATCACCCGACTGGGTAATCAAACGGTTGTGGATGTACCTGGCCCAGGAGTAACGCTCCAGACGGGTCGATTTCTCAAACCGGTTGTCAAGCAATAGTTCGGGATATCCCAGATGTGTATAGGTGAGGCGCGAATCCAGCCTGATGAACAGGGTATTGATCATATCCGGGTTCACAGGATAAGAGAACCTGCCGAAATAAGTGGTTCTTCCATTCGGATCGTTCAGGAACCAGAAATTGCTACGGGGCAAGGCCTCCCCTATCATCTCAAGCATTTCATCAAAGAAGGCATAGCAGTTTCTGACTGTATCCCTGTCGAGTATTTCCAGTTCCGACTGTTCATCACAGATGGTGATCTCCAGATAATACTGCTCCCAGAATCCGCTGAAATATTCTGTTTGCAGGTATTCGAAAATGCTGTCAACCTCCATAGGAGAAAAAACGGATTTACCGAGTAATCCTGCCAGAATGGTGTCCGATTCCAGCTTTTCCCCCATCTCTTCAAGCAACACTTCGGCCACGGCATCATGTTCCGTAGCCAGATTCACTGCCAGCACCTTTCTTACATTTTTCTCCTTTTCAGTATTGAAGAAAACAATATTGTATAGAGCCAGCAGGGAAAAAAGTAATACCAGCAGAGTCAGGAAACTGTATTTCCAGCCTTTCCGGTGGTGGTTTCTGAACCAGATCAGCAAAGCATTGAACAGGTAAAAGAAAATAATAATCTGTACCACCTGTAGAAATCCGGTGAACCAACCGGTTAGCAGGAATGAGAGTGTAATCCCGGCCAGGGCCATCATTTGAAGCTTTTTCTGACCTGCCGGTTTGATCCCCGCCGAAAAGATCCCATCGAGTATCAGAAAAGCGGAAAAAAACAGCAATCCCACAACCATCAACGCCAGAAAAGTATTGACCGAAAGGTCAAGCAGGCGGTGAAGCTCAAACGATATGCTGGAATGAATGATCAGTGACCTGAAAAGATACTCAACGAACAAAAACCATCCCCCTGCCAGAGCATAAAGAAATATACCCGTAATCCACTGTAGATTTTTTCTTTCCGGAAGTGTGATATGGAACCTGGTGATCCCGCTGTACAAAAGGTAGACCAGAAAAAAGGAAATCACGGCAAAAATCACCAGGTCACCCAGCGATGCCCATGGGCCTGTTCCTGCATACAGAAGAGGTGAAAACAGCTCCATCCGGTAAACCAGTTGCGGTACTGCCAGGAACCGCAGCAACTCCTTCAGGCAGGTCAGGAACAGAACGGAAAACAACCATCCCGTAAAATACCGTTTCCTGTCGGGCATTATCCTGAACCAGGAAGCCAAAAAAAACAGCAGGGACAGAAAGGTGATCAGATAAAGAAAACCCGGAACACTGAAAGGAGGGGCCGCATCCGAGGGAGGGGCCAGTCCGGTCAGGTAGAAAACCACGTTCCCCGAAAGATCGCGTACCGGAAAAGCCTGCCGGCCGGGTTCATCCGGACCCATCACCCTGATCCAGGAAGGCAACCCGTAATCTTCCTGGAACTCGTTTCTCAGAAACTCATTCTGATAGGGATATCTGTATTTGATCAGGATCATGCCCACCAGCCGGTAAGGTTCTGATTCCCTGTAAAGGCCCAGATGAAAGGAGTTATCCAGTTCTAAAAAAGGTCGCGAAAATAATTCCTGCGACCATTCCCAGGGGAGAGGAATGTTGTTGTCCGACCAGTAGATCAAACTGTCGTTTCTGTACAGCAACAGGGTAAATCCCTCGCCCTGAAGTTTTTTCTCCACCTCTTCACCATATTCCCCTATCCATGCATCCCAGCCGGTATGTTCCAGCTCCGCAGCCACCCGGTTGAGCAAAATATCCATGGCCTGTTCCTTTTCCAGCAGGATCTCCTGAAACTCAGCCATTTCCATATCCGGAACCCGGTTGCGGATATAGGCTTTTTCCGCAAGAAAAGACAACAGGGTAAGCAACAGGAATAAAACCAGCAGCAGAAAGGGATTTTTAACAGTAATTCTGGTCAGTTTCATCATGGCTCAGGAGTGATGATATGGTTCCCCTTTCAGGATGGTGAAGGCCCTGTACAGTTGTTCCAGAATAATCAGCCGCACCATCTGGTGTGAGAATGTCAGCCTGGAGAGCGACAGCTCCTGGTCTGCCGCCTTTCTTACCCTTGAAGAAAATCCGTAAGGGCCTCCGATCACCAGACAGATGTTGCGGCTCCCTTCCATCATCTGGCGTTGAAGCCAGCGAGCCAGGCCTTCACTGCTGTATTGTTCTCCTCTCTCGTCAAACAGGATAATTCTGTCGCCCGCTGGAATGGATCGTATAATACGTTCCGCTTCCTTTTCGCGTATTTGTTCCTCCTTCAGGTTCTTTCCCTTCACGTCGGGTAATTCCCTGTATTCAAACGGCACATACCTGAAGAGCCTCTTCAGGTATTCGTTCTGGCCTTCTTTCAGGTAGGCCTCCCTTGTCTTCCCCACTGCAAGAAGGGTTATTTTCATTGGATATTATCGGTTTTATATGTATTTTTTGACCGGATTTGAGAATAAATTTTTTAATCATCGTTCAGAAACCACCCAAATATGGTTCAATATTTGTACCATAAAGATCGTTAAAATACCTTTTTTCATGAAAAATAAAAAGTTCCTGCGAAGCTCATGGATTATTTTCCTTGTTTTCACCGGCTCTGTATTTGCACAGAACCAGGGTATTCCCGAACAGATTCCGCTGGCTATCCGTACCGGCGATGCCAAAATGCTGGCTGCCCACTTCAATGAGGTGATCGAGCTGGTAATCCTCAATAAGGAAGATATATACAGCAAGGAACAGGCTGAAAAGATCATCCGCGATTTCTTCACAAAAAATCAGCCCACGCAATTCACTATAAAACATCAGGGAGGAAAATCAAAATCCCGGTATGCCATCGGGCAACTCACCACCCGGTCGGGAAATTACCGGGTATATTTCCTGCTGAAAGGCGACAATGACAAAGCCCTGATCCACCAGCTAAGGTTTGAACCATCCCATGAATGATTCCTGGTTGCTTTCCTTCATTGAACGGGCGCTGGAAGAAGATATCGGGACCGGCGACCATTCCAGCCTGGCTTCCGTCCCTGCCCGTTCAACCGGTCATGCCGTGCTGCTGGCAAAGGAAGAAGGGATCATTGCCGGTGCGGATGTTGCACGGCAGGTATTCCTTTTTGTCGATCCCGACATGGCCATTCGTTTACTGAAAACCGACGGTGAAAAGGTTTTCCCGGGAGACCGGGTGTTTGAAGTAGAGGGATCGGCACATGCCATTCTGAAGTGTGAACGCCTGGTTCTGAACATTATGCAGCGTATGAGCGGTATTGCCTCCCAAACCAGGCTGTATACGGAACAACTGGCAGGTACACAGGCCAGGCTGCTCGATACACGGAAAACGGCTCCCGGCATGCGATACCTGGAAAAATTAGCCGTACGGATCGGCGGAGGCGAAAACCACCGAATGGGCCTGTACGATATGATCCTGCTGAAAGATAACCACATTGATTTTGCCGGTGGAGTGAAGAAGGCCCTGGAAAAAACACGTATCTACCTGCAGATGAATCAGCTGGATTTGAAAGTGGAAGTGGAAGCCCGTAACCTGGAAGAGGTAAAACTCATTCTGGAAACCGGCGGGGCCGACCGGATCATGCTGGATAATTTCACTCCGAAAGATCTGCGTCAGGCTGTAAAGCTAATCGGTGGCAGAACGGAAACGGAAGCCTCCGGGAACATAACCCTGCAGAATATCAGGGAATATGCGGAAACCGGAGTAGATTTTATATCGGTGGGTGCGCTTACCCATCATATCAAATGTCTGGACATGAGCCTGAAAGCCAGTAAACAGTAAAATATGGGGAACAATCCGGCCTGGCTGAAAAAAACGGTATTAGGCAAACAAATAGAAAAACTGGTAAACCGCGCCAGGGTCATGACGCTGCCCGGGCTGGACGGTGTTCCCGTATACGATGTAGTGGCTTTTTTTGTGAAGGGATTCCAGAAAGGAAGTCTGGTCACGCGTGCTTCGTCCATTGCCTTTAACCTGCTGCTGGCCATCCTGCCGGCTACCATCTTTCTGTTTACCCTCATCCCCTTCATCCCCATTGAGAACCTATCCGATGAAATCCTGAAATTTTTTGAGAACATCCTTCCGGAAAACGCATATCATATGATGGAATCCACCCTGGTGGAAGTGTTCACCAAAAAGAGCGGGGGTTTGCTTTTCCTGATGTTTATCTCCACCCTGATTTTTTCATCCAACGGTATCCACGCCCTCATTTCCGCCTTTTACATTTCCCCCCACCAGTTCGATACCCGGGGCTGGATCACCCAGCGCTCGGTCAGCATCTTCCTGGTACTGCTGATCATCCTGCTGTTTACGCTGGCCATTTTTCTGATCATTTTCAGCCGGCTGGCCATTCAAAAACTGGTCTCTCTGGGCATCCTGGAGCAGAATTTCACCTTCTACCTGATGTCGGCCGGAAAATGGCTGATCACATTCGCCCTGATCTATTTTGCCATTTCTTTTCTGTATTACATGGTTCCACCCAAACGGACGCGCTGGAAATTTTTCTCCGCCGGCTCTTCCCTGGCCAGTGTGGGATTTCTGATGGCATCCCTGGGATTTTCCTATTTCGTGAATCATTTCGGACAGTACAACAAGTTTTACGGCTCCATCGGCACCATCATGGTGGTACTGCTGTGGATGTATTTCAACTCGATCTCCCTGCTGATCGGTTTCGAGCTGAACGTAAGCATACAGGCGGCCAACCTGCAGAAAGAAGTCGGTGCGTCTGCCTGAAGACGATTCTGACCGGTATTTTGATTCCCGTCCCTGGGAGAACCGGCTGGGAGCGTGGAGTTCACCCGGAGCCAGGTCATACCTCACAGGGAATAACTTCGAACAGAAGCTGACGGAAACAGGAAAGAAATTTTCCGAAAGCCGCATCCCCCGCCCTTCTTACTGGGGCGGATTCCTGCTGATTCCCCAGATGATCGAATTCTGGCAGGGGCGTGAAGGCAGGCTGCACAACAGGATTGTTTTCAAACGCACGCACCGGACATGGCAGCAGGCCCGGCTGGCTCCCTGACC
>DQWH01000199.1 GCA_011042635.1 Bacteroidota bacterium
AAATGATATCCTTGGGAAATTTGCTGCAGTCCGAGTCCCCCTCCCGCCGGCAGGGCAGCCGACCCGGCCGGCAGGAGGGTCAGTTTCACGCCGATACTTTCCAGTGCCGGGCCGATACCCGGTATCCATACCAGGCGCTTCAACAGATTAACTACGGCATGCGAGGCGCCGATGTCTATGCGGCGACTTACCACCTGCCGGTTCATGAGCTTCCGGAACAGGAACGCGATGAATCAGGCCGCAGCCAGAATAATGATCAGCTCCAGAATGGCATAGGGTGTGATCCGGATATTTTCCTAATCGATCAGTCTGATATTGAAAAAATCCTTCCGTGTTTCCATAAAGGTCAGGAAGAAGAAATGGATGTATGGTTTTTATTTCCGGCCAGGTCAGATTCCAGGCGTCGTCTCAGTTCGGGTATCTCCAGGGCGGCAAAGATTTCCCCGTCGACGGCGTATCCAATGTGACCCGTTTCTTCCGATACAAGAATCACCAGGGAATCGTTTTTTTCCGACATTCCCAGCGCTGCCCGGTGCCTCATCCCGAAGTGGGTAGGAAGGTATATGTTTTCGGTGACAGGAAGGATACAGCGGGCCGCCACAATTTTATCCCTCACCACAATAGCCGCCCCGTCGTGCAGGGGATTGTTCTTGAAGAAAATAGACTCGAGCAGCCGGGCCGATACTTCGGCGTGTATTTTCACCCCGGTTTCAATGATCTGGGTCAGTTCCGAATGGCGGGCAATTACGATCAGTGTCCCGGTCTTCGTTTTCGACATATTCTCCACGGCTTCCAGGATAGGATTCAGCGGTACCGTCTGTTCTTCCTCCCCACTGAATGAAAAGAACCATTCGGGAAACAGGCCGTGTCTGGAACGGTAGCGTGTACCCAGGATCAACAGAAAACGTCTGATCTCCTGCTGAAACACAATGATCAGGGCAATCACACCCACCGCCATGAACTGTCCCAGGATGGTGCTGATCAGTTCCATATTCAGGGCTTTCACAACAAGCCATACCAGGTACACAAGAAATATCCCTGCCAGAATGTTCATAGCCACAGTTCCCTTGATCAGCCTGTACATCTGGTAAAGCAGGAACGACACGAGAAGGATATCGATGAGGTCGAGAATGCGGAAAGTAATAAAAGCGGTCAGAGCCGGGATCATGCCAGAGGTTTTTCAATAAGCAATCCAGTTACAAATCTAATTTTTTTTCCCATACCCTACCCCCGAAGAACAGCTTCATCCCTGTTTTACCCTTTCCACGATAGCCAGGGTTTCCCTTGCTTCCCTCACATCGTGCACCCGCAGAATATCTACCCCTTTCCAAAGGGCCAGGGTATGAAGCACGGTACTTCCGTTCAGGGCTTCGTCAGGGGTTATATTCAGCAGCTTATATACCATCGATTTGCGCGACACACCTACCAGCAAAGGCAGTTCGAATATCGCCAGTTCATCCAGCCTGTTCATCAGGGTATAATTATGATCGAGGGTTTTGGAAAATCCGAATCCCGGATCGAGGATAATATCGTTTACCCCCATTTCCCTGAGTTTCCTGATCCGGGAGGAAAACCAGGCGGTGATCTCCCCCATCAGGTCGTCGTACACCGCTTGCTGCTGCATGTTTTCGGGACTTCCCTTCATATGCATCATCACATATGGAACCTTTTCTTCGGCTACCACTTCATAAATGCGGGGATCAAGGTTGCCGCCGGAAATATCGTTGATCATCTGCACCCCGAAATTTCTGACGGCTTCCATGGCCACACCCGAGCGAAAAGTATCGACCGACAGAACACAATCGGGATATTTTTTCCTGATAATCTCCAGCACAGGAAACAGACGGCCACATTCTTCCTTTTCACTCACGGGAACGGCCCCGGGCCGTGACGAAAGAGCTCCCGCATCAATGATATCGGCCCCTTCGGCCAGCATGGTTTCCGTTCTTGCCAGGGCTTCTTTCGGCGAAGGTGTACGGCTTCCGGCATAAAAAGAATCGGGAGTAAGGTTCAATACGCCCATCACCAGCGGACAGTCAAGCCTGACGAGCCGTCCCCCAAGGTTCAGGGTCCTTTTTCTGGAAAATAATGTATCTTTACCCTTCATATTTCCGGAACAATACCCGGTATAAAAGTAATGAAAATTCGGCAGGCAATCAGCCTGCATTCGGGATCAAAATAAAAATGAATACAACCCGATGAGCTTTGTTGTTATAGAGGGTCTGGACGGTTCAGGCAAGAGCACCCAGATCCACAAGATGCTGAAATATTTTGAACTACGGAAGATTGAATACCAGTACCTGCATTTCCCCAGAACCAGTGCCCCTGTATACGGGGAACTGATCGCCCGGTTTCTGCGCGGGGAATTCGGCCCGCTTGACAGCGTGCATCCTTACCTGGTAGCCCTTCTGTATGCAGGCGACCGCATGGATGCCGCCGGAATAATCAATCAATGGCTGAATGACAAAAAGCTGGTGCTGGTCGACCGGTATGTTTATTCCAACATTGCCTTTCAGTGCGCCAAATTGAGCGATCCGGAAGAAAGAAAGGGACTGGCCGCCTGGATCCGGAATCTGGAATATTCTCACTATGGCATACCTGTTCCCGATCTCAGCATTTTCCTGGATGTTCCCTTCGAATTTACCCGCGCCCAGCTGGAAAAAGGAAGGAACGGTTCAGACCGGGGGTACCTGAACGGCGGGGAAGATATCCATGAAGCCGACCTGGAATTCCAACAAAAGGTTCGTGAAGTATACCTGCAGGAAGTACATACCGATCCGCTTTTTATCCGTATTGACTGCAGCAGAAACGGAAAAGACATACTGGAGCCGGAAGAAATTTTCCAAAAAATCCTTGCCCTTCTCAAACAAAAAAACATTATCGGATGAACCGTGCAACCGGATTCAGTGAACAAACCAAAAAAATGAGTAAGGACCTATGAGAGGACGAAAATTACTAATGCTGAAGAACCTCATGATCACGCTGAGCCGCTGGATTACAGGAATCGTTTTTATCTTCTCCGGTTTTGTGAAAGGGGTAGACCCCATGGGCTCAGCCATTAAATTCACCGATTATTTTACTGCTTTCCGACTTGATTTCATGATCCCCCTGTCCGAGGAACTGGCCCTGCTGCTGATCCTGGCCGAATATATGGTGGGGGCTTCCCTGCTGCTGGGTTTCCGGATCAGGGAAGCTTCGTGGGGTGCCCTGCTTTTCATGATCTTTTTCCTGCCGCTTACCCTGTACCTGGCCATATTCAACCCGGTGAGCGATTGCGGCTGTTTCGGTGACGCCCTGGTATTGACCAACTGGGAAACTTTCTATAAAAACTGCATTATCAGTATTCCGGTGGTAATGGCTTTTCTTACCAGGAAGGAGAAACCCGTTTCTATCCCCCTCTGGAAAGAAGCCCTGTTGCTGGCAGCCTCTCTGGCTCTGATACTCTGTGTATCCCTTTACGGGCTCACCCACATGCCCCTGATCGATTTCAGGCCTTACCATATCGGTTCGAATATTCCTGAAAAAATGAAGATCCCTGAAGGAGCCCCAACGGATGAATACGAAACCATACTGATATATGAAAAGGACGGGAAGCAACAGGAATTCACCCTGGACAACTATCCGTGGCAGGATTCCGCCTGGACCTGGGTAGAAACCCGGTCTGTCCTGGTAAGCGAAGGATACAAACCACTCATTGATGATTTTGTGGTAACCGACCGGAACGGAAATGATGTGACCCGGGATATCCTGTCCGATCCCGGTTTCGTTTTTCTGCTGATCAGCTATGATCTGGAAAAAGCTCGTGAAAGCAGTCTGATCCGGGCCGACTCGCTGTCATGGCACGCCTCGGCCGGGGGAATGCGGTTTTATGGACTGACCGCCTCTCCGGAAATGGTTATTGAATCGAAAAAAGAAAAGCTGGGACTGTCGTACCCATTCCTCCTGGCCGATGAAACCCTGCTGAAAACCATCGTCCGCTCAAACCCCTGCCTGATCCTGCTGAAAGAAGGAACCGTGGTGAACAAGTGGTGTGCACGGGACATTCCTTCCAAAGCCCCGGGTTCCGGACTGCTTCTGGCAGAAAGCCTTAACACCCTCAGAAAATCGGGCTACCGCTGGTGGGCATTCAGTGTGTTTGCGGGCTTGCTTTTGTTCTCAATTTTTATTAAGATACTTCCCGATAAAATGACCGGGTCTTGATCAGATTTCTTCTGAAACGGATTGTGTACAGCCTGCTCATCCTGTGGGGAGTAGCTACTCTTATCTTCCTGTTATTCAATGTGCTTCCCGGTGATCCTGCCCGCATGCTGCTGGGTCAGCGGGCCGATGAGAAATCACTGGAAGCCATCCGCAGGGACCTGGGCCTGGATCGCCCGGTGGGCATGCAGTACCTCAAATACCTGAACGATCTTTCTCCCCTCTCGCTGCACCGCACTAATGATCCCGAACATTACTTCTATCTCGACACGGCACTGTATGCTCCTTTTGTATCGCTAACCAGAACGGGAAAAAACACCCGGCTGGTGCTGAAACGTCCCTATCTGAGGCGTTCCTACCAATCGGGCAGGAACGTATCGGCCATTATCGGGGAAACCATCCCCAACACATTCATCCTGGCAACGGCAGCCATTGTTTTTGCAACCATCACCGGGTTGATCATGGGGATCGTGGCCGCCCTCAGAAAAGGAAGCTGGCTGGATCATGCGGCCCTGTTTATCTCGGCCATCGGCATGTCGCTGCCCTCTTTCTTTGCGGCCATTCTGATCGGATGGATATTTGCCTACCTGCTGGGCGATATCACCGGACTCAACCTCACAGGAAACCTTTACGAAATAGATGATTTCGGTGAAGGTAGGCATCTGATGCTGAAAAACCTGATCCTGCCAGCCTTTACCCTGGGGATCAGACCACTGGCAGTGATCACCCAGCTCTCAAGGAATTCGCTGCTGGAAGTGCTCTCACAGGATTATATCCGCACGGCGCGGGCCAAAGGCCTGCATAGCCGCAGGATCATCAGGAAGCATGCCCTGAGAAATTCGCTGAATCCCGTTGTTACGGCGGTTTCGGGGTGGTTTGCCTCCATGCTGGCCGGAGTGATCTTTGTGGAATATATCTTCGGATGGAAAGGACTGGGATATATCATGGTGGATGCCCTGAACCAGTATGATCTGCCCCTGGTACTAGGCTGTGTGCTGACCATATCCATTGTATTCATTGTGATCAATCTGCTGGTGGATATGGTATATTCGTGGCTCGATCCCAGGATCAGGATCGGCGGAAACTAATGGAATATGTTATCATTCAATTGTTTAATCAAATAAAAGCCGGAAAAAATGAGAAAAAGAATTGTAGCCGGAAACTGGAAAATGAACACCACCCTGGAAAAAGGCCTCCAGCTGGCAGGTGATGTGGCAAAAGATTATATCAAGAACAGGCCTGGCGATATCGAATTGATCATGGCCCCGCCTTTTACCCATATATCGGAACTGGTCAAGGCCACATCCGGTTCGGGAGTAAAATTTGCTGCCCAGAACTGTGCTTCAGAAAAAGAAGGCGCCTATACGGGAGAAATATCTGTGGCCATGATCCGGTCAACCGGAGCCACCCATGTCATTATCGGACATTCCGAACGAAGGACCCTGTTCGGGGAAAAAGACGAGATCCTTTTCAAGAAGGTCCGGCTTGCCCTGGAAGAAGATCTCATTCCCATATTCTGCTGCGGGGAGTTGCTGGAAGAAAGGGAAGCCGGAAATCATTTCGAGGTAGTAAAGAAACAGCTCGACAATACCCTGTTCAGGCTGGACGAGGTCGATTTCCGGAAGGTGATCATTGCCTACGAACCGGTATGGGCCATTGGAACCGGAAAGACCGCCACACCCGAACAGGCCCAGGAAATGCAGGCTGCCATCAGGAAAATGATTGTAGAACAGTATAATGAAGAAACGGCAAACGACATCCCCATCCTGTACGGGGGAAGCTGCAAGGCGTCGAATGCAGCCGAAATCTTCGCCCAGCCCGATGTTGACGGCGGACTGATCGGCGGGGCGTCTCTGACGGCCGATGAATTTATGAGCATTGCCCGTTCCTTCTGAAAAGGAATCAGGTTGGAACATATCGAACTCATATGCAGGCCCGGTCAGAATCGCCCCGAAATCCGGGAAATACTGACCGCATACCTGGCCGGGGCTGGTTTTCAGGGCTTCGAAGAACTGGAAACCGAGATCAGGTGTTATATGCCCGCAGATGCCTTTCAGCCCGAAAAGATATCGCAGATCATGGATCACCTGGCCAGCCTGATAGGACCGGTACAATGGGAAATATCCACCCTGGCGGAGAAAAACTGGAACGAAGAGTGGGAAAAGAATTTTCCCCCGGTGGTGATTGGAGAAACCTGCCTGATCAGGGCACCTTTCCATAAAACACAGGAGAAATATCCCGTGGAGATCGTGCTGACCCCAAAAATGTCGTTCGGTACCGGCCATCATCCCAGTACGGCCCTGATGGTCTCCGGGATGCTGAAGATGGACCTGTCGGGAAAAAAGGTGCTGGATATGGGATGCGGCACAGGAATCCTGTCCATCCTGGCTGAAAAACGTGGGGCCGAGGAAGTGCTTGCTGTGGATAACAACGAATGGGCCGTGGAAAACGCCCTCGAGAACCTGAACATCAACCGGTGCACCCGCACGGAACTGGTAACAGGGGATGCATCGCTGCTCGAAGGCAGAGGCGTATTCGACCTGGTGCTGGCCAACATTAACCTGAATGTCATCAGAGAGGATATCCCCCGGTATTTCCGTGCCACCCGGCCGGACGGACAGCTGCTGACCAGTGGTTTTTTTACCCGCAACCGCGAGGAGGTTACGCAAGCAGCCCTGCAGGCAGGATACCTGGAGGCCGGGGGGAATGAAAAAGACGGATGGATGGCACTTTTGTTCACCCGGCCGGTCAGGGTTTTGCATACATAACAACAGTTGTTATTTTTAATGCAGCAAGTTTTTCCTCTATGAGATTCAGGTGTCTCCTCCTTTTGCTCTTTCTGTCGGGGTTGATGTCCCGGGAATTACCGGGTCAGGTGTTCAGGGAATTTTCCTCCGATTCTCTGCAATTTCCCGGGCAGTTCCACGAATACATGGAAAAGTATCTGAGTGAGGACGAGATGATTGATGTGGAGAATTTCATCGCCTTTTACCGTTCACCCGAAAGGGATGTCGCCTGGCGCCGGAATATTCACCAAATATTCAATGCACTGCTGAAAAAACGGGGACGGCCGAAGCCGCATTTTCTTACCCTGCTGCAGATCATGGCGGAATTCAGGCAGGGAACCACCGGCGAACACAACAGGCTGGCATGGGAGGCGGGATTTCAATGGTCCCTGCAGAATCCCTCCGTCAGGCTCAGGGAGGTGGAGCAATTTCTTGAAAATTCCCTGGCCCTGCTGTCCGATGGAATACTGAACCGGTCCGGCGCTGTTGTGTGGAAAGCCACTTCACAGGATTTCCGGATGGATTTCAGCGATACCCTGGCCATCCTCTTCGACGAAACCGATCTGATATGTTATGCTCAGCGTGACAGTACGATGATTACGGGAACCCGCGGGCGGTATGATCCGTTCTCTCTGATGTGGACCGGGTCAAAGGGAAAAGTCACCTGGGAAAGGGCCGGGTTTCATCCCGACTCGGTTTATGCCCTGCTCGACCGGTACGTGATTGATATGAGCCGTGCCGAGTATACTGCTGACAGCGTACTCTTTCACCACCTGGAGTATTTCGACACCCCCCTGCTGGGTGTGCTCCATGATAAAACCAAGAATATCATTTCTCCCGAAAGGGCCACTCATCCCCAATTTGACTCCAATGTGCGGAGGATGTTTGTTAAGAACCTATATGATAACATTGATTTTGACGGTGGATTTTCCATGCAGGGCGCCCGCCTGAACGGAAGCGGAAGCGACAGGAGCCCGGCCACCATTTATATTTACCGGCAGGATACCCTGGTACTGAAAGCCCTTTCAGATTTTTTTGTATTCAGGAAAGACCGGGTCAACAGCAGCAATACAGAAATAACCATTTACATGGGAAAAGACTCCATCTTTCATCCGGAGATCTATTTTACATTCGGTATCGGAAAAAGAGAACTTTCCCTGCTTCGTACCGACAACATCATGACCCGCAGTCCCTATTTCAATTCCCTGCACGAAGTGGACATGACCTTCGAACAGCTTGCCTGGAAAATCGACGAACCGGTGATCAGAATGACCATGGCGCCCGGCTCAGCCATGGGACAGGCCAGTTTCCGGTCGGTAAACTATTTCAAGGAAAACCATTACCGCCGTTTGCAGGGAATAGACCTGCACAACCCGCTGGCAGTGATCAACCGTTTTGCTGAATGGTACTATTCCGAACAGTTTCCCGTACAGGAACTGGCCAACTGGATGAAGATGCCGGTGGAACAGGTGCTGCAAACGGTGATCCTGCTGGCTACCGAAGGATTTCTCTATTATGATCCGGAAACCGGCGAAGTCACCATCAAGGAAAAACTGCATAATTACCTGGATGCCCATTCGGGCAGGATTGATTATGATGTAATCCTGATCAACAGCGAAGTGAGAAGCCCCGACATCAATGCCAGCCTCGACCTGCGAACATCCGACCTGACCATCAACGGGGTGGGAGCTATTTTTCTAAGCGATTCCCAGAATGTGGCCCTGGTACCCTCAGGGGCAAATATCATCCTGCAGGAGAACAGGAACTTTCTTTTCGATGGCCGGGTGGAAGCCGGATTATTCACTTTTTACGGGCACCAGTTCCATTTTGATTACGATTCTTTTCGCATATCCATGCCGGCTATCGATTCCATTGCCCTGAGGCTCGAAGAACGCAATCCGCAAACAGGCCTGGTGCATATCACCGAAGTAAAGAACAGGATCGAGGTGGCCAGCGGCGAACTGGATATCGACCGGCCCGATAACAAATCGGGGCGGGTAAGTTCCCGGGAATACCCCATATTCAGCACCGATAAAAAAGCTTTTGTCTATTACCAGGGCAAAATCCCCGGCGATACGACAAGGTTAAGGGAAGAAAGTATCCGCTTCGAAATCAATCCGTTCACTATCAGGGAACTGGACCATTTTACACGGGAAGATGTTGTATTTGACGGGAATTTTGAATCGGAAGGCATCCTGCCTGCCTTTCCGCAGACCCTACGGATGCAGGAAGACAATTCTCTGGGATTCACCCATGAAGTACCGGAAGAAGGATTTCCACTGTACGGAGGGAAAGGAATATTCTATGATCATCTGGAAATGAGCAATGAAGGTCTTCGGGGTTCGGGAAGAATGACCCATCAGAATGCCACCCTTCATTCCGAAGAATTCATGTTCTATCCCGACTCGATGGTCACCGTGGCCAGCCGGTTTGAGATGAGCTCCCGGAATCAGAATGAGGGATTGCCGGAAATCAGCTCCGAATCGGTCAATATCCGGTGGTACCCCGGTGAAGACCGTTTCCTGGCCCTCTGCGGTCCCAGTCCGTTTGACATGTACGCAGGAAAGATCCGTTTAACAGGAATCCTCACCCTCACCCCCGGAAATCTGGCCGGGGACGGGGTGCTGGCTATGGATCGTATCAGGCTGTCATCCAGGGATTATCATTTCTATTCCAACCGGTTCCAGAGCGATAGCATAGGTTTTTACATGTTCTCGCCCGACGGGTCGAGGAAAATCCTGGAAACAGAAAATTTCAACGCTGCCGTCAGTCTCAGCCAGAACCAGGGAATCTTCCGTTCGAATGAGATGGTGCAGGAAGTCTCCTTTCCTGAGAACCGCTATATTACCTATACCAACTACATGGAATGGGACATCGAAAAAGAAGAATGGCTGCTTGCCAACCGGCCGTCGGGTAGATCGGCTGCCGATCCGCTGCTGTCGGCAGAGCGTGACAAAAAGATCAACTGGCTGATCTCAACACACCCGCAGCAGGACTCCCTGGCATTCCGGGCCACCACTACCCGGTTCGACGCCCGCAACAACATCCTGCATGCCGAAGGTGTGGATCAGATTGAAGTGGCCGATGCCCTGCTGATCCCTGACAACCGGAGAGTTACCGTGGAAGCCAACGCACACATCAAAACACTGAGAAATGCCGAGATACATGTTTTTTCAGGTAAATTGAAACACCGGATATATGAGGCATCTGTCGATATTCTCGGTCGAAAGGAATACTTCGGAAGCGGAAAATACGATTATGTGGACCGGAACGGGAACAGCCAGGTGATCGTGATGAATGATATCAAGGTGGATACGGCCTATCATACCGTAGCCGAAGGAAGCGTATCAGAAGATTCACCCCTGATGCTCGACCCGTATTTTGAATTCGCGGGAACAGTAACCCTGGAAGCGGGAAGTAAATACCTCACATTTTCAGGCGGAGCCAGGCCACAGTACGACTGTCCGGGTATTGCCAGGAATTTCATCAGGTTCACATCACAAATCGATCCGGCCGATGTACTGATCCCCGTTCCTCCGGAACCCCGGGCCATGAACAATGTGAGGATCTATACCGGCCACTTCATCGCCAACGATTCCATCCATATTTATCCGGCTTTCTTCAGCAGCCGGAAAAACTATTCCGATATACCCATCAGCTCGGCTTCAGGTTATCTGTGGTTCGACGAAGAAAGCGGGGAATACCGTGTGGGTTCGCTCGAAAAAAGAGCCAACCCCGAACTTGCTGAAAGCCTGATCCGCTTCGACAGGAATTACTGCAGGCTGCACGGCGAAGGCAAACTGGACCTGGGTATTAATCTGGGTCAGCTCAAACTGAGTGCCTACGGGGAAATCACCACCGATCTGGAAACGGGAGAAACCGAGCTTGATGTGATGCTGGGACTGGATTTTTTCTTTGCAGAAGACGCGCTCAACACCATGTATTCCGATATCCGTTCCATTCCCACCCTTCCGCCCCTGGATATGAACTCGCAAACCGTCATGAAACAATTCACCCATTTGCTGGGAAAAACGGAATCAAGTCAGGTAATGGAGCAACTAAGCCTGTACGGAGTGCTGAACAATGTGCCCGAGCAGATGAACTTTTCCCTCATGCTTCCCCATGTAAAGCTCCGGTGGGACCATGCTGCCAATTCCTACCGGTCGGAAGGGAAAATCGGGATCGGCAATATTCTGCAGAACCCTCTCAATGTGATGACGGATGGTCACATCGAAATACAAAAACGGCGCAGCGGCGATATGATGGATATTTACCTAGATGTTGATCCGGGCACCTATTACTATTTCGGATACACCCGCGGTGTGATGCAGAGCATTTCTTCAAACAATACCTACCGCGATATCCTTACGGGACTGAACGTAAGGCAGAGAACCCTGGATACCCGGGGAAACGAAACACCTTACATTTATATGATCGCCGTTGACAGGAAAATGGATATGTTCCTTCGAAGGATCCGCCGAAGTGAGGCAGGAGAATAGGACCCCGTTCCCGATGCATATTGATTTTCCTTTCTGTTAACCTTCAGACCGGTCAGTTTCCAGCACTTCCATATGGTGCAGGCCCTCCGGGTCAAGGTCGAATCTTACGGCAGTTCTCTTCCTGTGGAGCCCCGACATTCCCGCTGCCCCCGGATTGATATACATCAGACTGTGCTTCCGGTCATACTGAACCTTCAGAATATGGGAATGACCGGTTACCAGGATACCCGGCTTTTCCGTTTTCAGCAAAGGCAGAATCTGCCCGTTATACCGGGGAGGATATCCCCCGATATGCACGATCATTACCTTCATCCCCTCGCACGTAAAAAGCTGAACGGCAGGAAATCTGGAACGGATCTGCTGATCGTCAATATTCCCGTACACGGCCCGCAACCGGCCGGTCTTTTCCAGCACGTCGGCTACCTGTCCGGACCCTATATCCCCTGCATGCCATATCTCATCACATGGTTCCAGGAACCGGATAAAAGGTTCGCCAAGGGTGCCGTGGGTATCGGAAATGACGCCAATGGTTTTCATGCATATACTTATGCAGAATGGTTATCTTTGTAGCAGGGAGTAAAGATATGCATTGGTTTTATCAGGAAGAAATCGGCCAGGGAGAAATCCTGCTCAGCAACACCGAATCACATCACGCCACACGTGTACTCAGGTTGAAGGATGGTGAACGGATCATGATCACCAACGGAAAGGGACTTTTATGTGAGGCGCAGATTACAAAGGCCGATCCCCGGGCCACCTGTTGCGAGGTACTTCATCGGCACACAGAGGTTCCTTCATCCGGAACGGTGCACCTGGCCGTGGCTCCCACCAAGTCGATCGACCGGATGGAATGGCTGGTGGAAAAAGCCACCGAGTGCGGGGCCAGCCGTATCACTCCCCTGTTGTGTATGCGCTCGGAAAGAAAAACCATCAAAACCGAACGCCTGAAAAAAATCGCCGTGGCAGCCATGAAGCAATGCCGCCGCCCTTTTCTTCCACAGATTGACGAAATGATTCCATTCCACCATGTGACAGAGAATTCCGGAAACATACAGAAATACATAGCCTGGTGTGAAGGGAAACAGCCCGGACCCTACCTCGGCAGGATGATCAGGCCCGGAGATGACGTACTTGTATTGATAGGGCCCGAAGGCGATTTCACGCCCGATGAAGCAGCCCGGGCCGTTGCATCGGGTTTTGTTCCGGTAAGCCTGGGACCTGCCGTATACCGTACCGAAACGGCCGGCATTCTGGCCTGCCACCTGGTTCAGGCAATCAATGAGCTGACAACCGGCTAATTAAAAAAGAAATCCACCACATTCAGGAACTTCTTCTGGGAAGTTTTGTATATCTCGGTATACCGGCACCGGCTACAGGTAACGGTTGTAAAACGCCGGTTCTGAATATCGAAAAGCTTGCTGAACACACCGCCAACAGCCCGGAATTCATCTATTTCATAATGCTTTGCCCCGCATTTGGGACACTGGTATTTCATTCGCGTCAAATGATCCATAGAATTTCATTCTTGTTGTTTATGTTACTCACCGCTGCCTCCGGAAGTCTTTTTCCGGGGATTTCTCCCCGTCTCCCGCAGGGCCCAGTCGATAATCCATTCAATCTGTCCGTTTGTGCTCCGAAACTCATCGGCAGCCCATTTCTCGATGGCTTTCAGTTTTTGCGGATCGATCCGGAGCACAAATGCCTTTTTATTAGCCATACAGATTACTGATGCAGGGTTCCTGTATTCACTACCGGCGTGGCATCTTTGTCACCGCAGAGTACCACCATCAGGTTGCTGACCATAGCCGCTTTTTTCTCTTCATCCATGTCGATAATTCCCTTATGGGAAAGCTGATCGAGGGCCATCTGTACCATGCTCACGGCTCCTTCCACAATCTTGAACCGGGCGGCTACAATGGCGGTAGCCTGTTGCCTGCGCAGCATAGCGCTGGCAATTTCCGAAGCATAGGCAATGTAGTTGATCCGTGCCTCGATTACATGAATACCGGCAATTTCCAGCCTTTCACGGATCTCATTTTCCAGCTCGTTGTTCACTTCCTCACCACCTGCCCTGAGGGTGATCTCCGCTTCCTCGTCCTCAAAATTATCGTATGAATAACTTCCGGCCAGCTTCCGGAGGGCGGCCTCGCTCTGTACCAGTACAAAATGTTCATACTGATCCACTTCAAAAGCCGCCTTGTAGGTATCTTCCACTTTCCATACCAGCACCAGGCCAATCATGATCGGGTTCCCAATCTTGTCGTTCACCTTGATGGGATCGCTGTCGAAATTCCGGGCACGCAGAGAAATTTTTTTCCTGACAAAGAAAGGATTCACCCAGAAAAACCCGTTCTTTTTCACAGTGCCCTTGTAGGCACCGAACAGAACCAGTACCGCTGACTCATTGGGATTCACCACCAGCAGCCCAATGGCGGTAAAGATGAACAGCACGGTGGGAATTACAATGAAATACACGTTGCCTAGTAAACCTCCGAACACCACCAGGAGGAGCATCACCAGCATACCCAGCACGGCCAGGTATCCAGATACAGGATTGTAGTTTCTTTCCATGGTTGGATCTTTAGTGTGATGTGATATTATTTTGATATCACAATAATATTACACTTTCCGGATATTTCAAAAATAAACCGCAAAAAAATCACTTTTTGCGGTTTATTTTCCTGATACCTCCGGGGAGTTATCATGTTTGCTGCATGTTGGAAATGGTCAGAAACAACCGGTCAAGTACCTCATCCCGCACCCGGAAGCGGATCCGGCCCAGGAGACTGATCCATCGGGTCCAATCTTCTTCTTCCTGCTCCCACCCGGGCCATTCCTCCTCTTCTTCGTGATTTTCCATACAATGCAACATGTAATCGAGGGTAGAAAATTTCTCCATAGGCAGAATGGTGGTTTGTTTCACATTTCTCTGAATGGAATAACGTAAAAAATACGGTCCTTATTATTTATTTTTTTGGAAAAAAACAACAGAAAATCAGCCGGTTTGCATAAGGTTTTTTCTTCTCAGGCAGAAACCGTTTCTCCAGCAAGGTACCGGCTGATTCCCTGGGCAGCGATTTTGGCATCGGCAATGGCCGTTACAGCATCCATATTCGTATTCACAATATCACCGCCGGCAAATACCCTGGATATTGAGGTCATCCCGTTTTCGTCCACACGCAGCTTTTTTCTTTCCGTAAATTCCAGCTTATTGAATAATGCTTCGGGAATGAAGGAAAAATCGGGAACCTGTCCGATGGCTTCAATAATCATATCCCCTTCCATAAACATTTCCTTATCTTCATGAAAGGTAGGTGCAAACCGACCCTGCTCATTGAATACCGATTTCACTTTCCTGCACTGGAGTCCGGTAATCTTACCCGATTCATCCACCACCACTTCTTTCGGACCCCAGGCCGGATGGAACTGTATATGCTCTTCCCGGGCTTCTCTGATTTCCTCTTCGGTAGCCGGCATCTCGTCCCAGTCTTCGAGTGATACCGTTTTAACCACTGTTTTCTCACCCGGATACTGAATATGCTGCAGGCGTATGGCCTCCCGGGCCACATCAAGGGCAACGTTTCCACCACCTATGACAATGATCTCCCTGCCCACTTTACTCGGTTTTCCAATTTTGGTATCTGCCAGAAATGCCAGGGCCAGTTCACATTTTTCATAATTTTTCACCTGCGTGGAACGGCTCCTGGTATATCCGGTTCCCAGGAATACCGCATCGTTTTCTTTCAGCAGGTCCTCAAACAAAACGTCCTTCCCCACGCGGGTATTGAAGAAAAACTCCACCCCGAGAGAACAGATATAATCCACATCTCTGTCAATGCTTTCCAGCGGCAAACGATATGCCGGAGGGCCTGTTCTCATGGTTCCCCCACCACCGGGCAGGGCATCGTATACTTTCACCTCATATCCGTTTAACCGGAGAAAATAGGCCACCGATAGACCACCGGGGCCGGCACCAATCACAGCGACCTTCTTTCCGGTAGGCGGGCCGGGATGTAATTCCAGGGCGGTTTTGAAATCTTTCACGGTATCAGCCGCATATCTTTTCAACCAGCGGATAGACAGAGCCTCACCCCTAATGCTCAATGAACAGGCCTTTTCGCAATGGGCCATGCATACCCTGCCGCAAATGGATGGTATGGGATTATCTTCATAGATCTTCTTCAGGGATTCCTCGGGTTTATCTTCAAAAATGGCATGGATATAGTCGGATATTTTCAGATGGGCCGGGCAGGCTTCCTCGCAAAGTCGGCATTCCAGACACCGGGCTGCTTCCTTTCGCGCCTCTTCCCGGTCATACCCGATGATATGTTCAATAAACGAAAGTATTCTTTCCTCCGGTGGCACTACAGGCATGGGAACCCTTTCAGGGTCGAAAAGTGAATATTTCAGGTCGGAAACAAAACCGTCATAATCTTTCCGGCGATGAGACAGACTGGCTTTCAAAACAGAATATTCATCCGACGGGAAATATTTTCCCGGTTCCGTCTGTTCATCTTTCGGTACAAAAACAAAGGTTTCCGGATCAAAATGAATATGGAAATAATCGCGGGTAAGTTTCAGGGAACCCGGCGGACAGATATCTATGCATAAACCACAGAAACAACATCTTCCATAATCGATCCGGGGACGCTTGTTCGTTTTCCCCGGTTCGGATACAAGTTCCGGGATTTCGATCATTTCTATGGCCTGGTTCGGACATATATCGGCACAGTTACCGCATCCTGTACATGTTTCCCAGTCGTTTACATGAAACCCCCTGTATCTCAGGGCCGGTTCCTTCAATTCGAAAGGATACCTCAGGGTTTTCGGTGTGGCAAACAGGTACTTAATGGCTTTGAATGGTTTCAGTACGCTCTGGCTCATATTCTGATCCTCCGTTGATTTACCGGTCAATTTCCGGTGCCGTGATATACAAACTGATCATGATATTCCCAACATCCGCAATGCTTTCATTCTCCAGGGCCTTCTCCAGAATGGTCAGACCGTGACTGTATGAAGGGGTACGGAAGTGTGCCCGGCAGGGTTTATCACCTCCTTCGCTTACCAGATACAGGCCCAGTTCGCCCCTGGATGACTCGCACCGCACATACACCTCGTTTTCGGGTATCTTCCATTTGAAAGGATTGGGAATACGTTGATACGCTTCCCCTTTGGGCAATTTGTCCAGCAACTTGAAGATCATATGGACACTTTCGATCATTTCATCGCGTACCACCCATATTCGGGAATAGGCATCTCCATCCGTCCGTACAGGAATTTCCCAATCCACCTGGTCGTAGGCGGCATAAGGTTCCGTTTTCCGGATATCCTTTTTCATGCCGGTGGCCCGCAGAACCTGTCCCACCGCTCCCATCCGGCAAGCTTCTTCAAGACTCAGCTTCCCCACTTCGTGAGCTCTTTCATAAAATAGGCGGTTGTGAAAAAAGGTATCGTCATAATCCGGCACACAGCTCCCGATAGTATGCAGGGTGGAACGGATTCTGTCCTCAAAGCCTTCGGGGAAATCACGTCTTACTCCTCCGGGCCACAGGTAAATATGGTATACCCGTCCCCCGGTCAGTTCTTCAAATAGGTCAAGGATCAGATCGCGGTGGTACATAGCCCAATTGGCTACCGTATCAAATCCCAGCATATTGGCATAAGCCCACAGTCCGAACAGATGCGAACCCACCCGGGCCAGCTCGAGGTAAATGCTCCGGATAAACTGTGCCCGTTCAGGAACCTCTATGCCGGCCAGTTTTTCTACGGCCATGGCATACATCAGTTCCATATGATCGGGTTCCACCACATTGATACGGCATACCAGCGGAAAATTCTGGATCCAGGTACGCTGTTCCATGAGCTTTTCAAATCCGCGATGCAAAAAACCCGGATTGGCGGTGGCTTTAACGATCCGGTCTCCTTCTACCTGAAGGGTAATGCTGAAGTTACCCACCATGCCCAGATGCTGGGGACCAAAATACAGTTCAAGTTCCCTCATGTTCTTCCTTTTTTGTCATCCACAAAAGGAATCTGGTCAAAAACATCCTTTACATATTTTCTTGTATCGAAATCTTTTCTGAAGGGGGGAATGTCGTATTCCCTTTCCAGGAATAAAGGGGTCAGTCCGGGATGACCCCTGAAAAAAATCCCGAACAGTTCGTGCAGCTCCCGTTCGTACGGGGAAGCATTCCTAAAAATTTCGGTGGCGGTATAGAATTGCGGATTCTCCCTGGGTATCCTTGTCTTGACCAGAATATTCAGCTTCTGCATGGCGGCATCTCCGCCGTAGGATGATAAAATATAAACCAGTTCCAGTTCATTGTTGTTTATCCGGTCGACGCATGATATCAGGGCCAGGTGATCAAATCCCGTTTTTTTCAGAAAACTCAGCATCGTAATAACAGTCTCTTTTCGGCACTTCACAGTCACACGGGTTTCACCGTCCCCCTCCGTCGATATACCTTCGAACATGCTCCGCAGTTCATACTGCAACTTTTTCTCTGGATTTCTCATTTTCTTCCTCTATTGAAAACAGGGGAGGCCATTCCAGCTTCCCAAGAACTTTTTCCTGATTACGCCGGTACTTCGTATAATGCTCACGGTATTTCAGGTAACCTGTTGCCATACCCTTATCGATCAGGGTCCACAAATGGGTTACTGCCACAAATACTGCTTCGGGTCTGGGCATGCATCCGGCAATCCACCCATCTACCGGAATGTATTTATCTAAGTGCTTGATGGTATTGTACGAATCCCAATACATACCCCCGTTGATGGGGCATGAACCGAAGCCTACCGTATATTTGGGTTCCGGCATTTGTTCATAGGAGCGAATAATGTAACGCAATGTCTTCACCGACACATAACCGGTAATAAGAAACAGGTTCGCCTGGCGCGGGGTTGCCACGGGTATCACGCCAAAACGCTCCGCATCCCAGCGGGTGGTAATGGTAGGGGGTATTTCAATGATGCCGCAACCCGTGCAGAAATACAGGGCATGAAGGGAATACTTCTGTCCCATGTTCCCGGGCGATTTGAACCATTTTCCAATGTTATTTCTGTCCATCTTTTCAGCTTTTTTTCATCATGAAGTGGTCACCCACACAATGATCAAACCAATAAATGCAAGCAAAGCCGGCCACCTCCATAGGCATCTCACTGCCTGCTCGATCCGGAAACGAGGCCAAACCGCATGGATTACCTGAAATACCATAAAGGCCAGCAACAGTTTGATCAGAAAATAACCCGCGTTGCTCCCGCCTCCCAGAAACAGGTTCACAAAAAGTGAAAGACCGATATAAATATTTAATGCATGCTGAAGGGTGGCAAATGCCAGGAATTTACCCCCGTATTCGGCCATAGGCCCCGACGAGATCTCCTGAGGAGCCTGGATCATCTCAAACGGTCGAATGCCCATAATAGCCGGCATGATCAACAGGTAGGCCAGGCCCGACACTACCAGGGGAAGCTGCACCAGTGACCACCCCGATTGTATCTGGGCTTCCACAATGTCTACTATGGAAACCGTACGGTAATAAGTCATCAGCGAAAGCAGGATCATTAACAGCGACAATTCATATCCGAAAGCCAGCTGCAATTTTCTGGAAACCCCGATACTAGCATACGGATTGGCCGCTTCCCCTGCACTCAGAGCTATTCCCAGAGGAGCAATCAGCATCAGGTACAGAATTACCAGCAAACCGCCCGAACCTCTCAGGGGACATATTCCTCCGAACGGAAGAAATAATACCACCACCACCGATCCGGTGAGAGAAAAAATCATACCTGCATCGAACAGTTTCCCGTGACTTACAGCAGTCTGGCTGAACCATTTGACTATATCGATAAAGGGCTGGCTGAGGGGTGGTCCGTAGCGCCAGTGTATCCTCGCCGTCATCTTCCGGGATAAACCGATCAGGAACAGACCCACCAAACAGGACAGCAGGGTGACGAATAAAATCTGCAAGACGAGTACTATTACCATACCTTCCAGTATAATTGTATAAAAATCAAAATTGCCAGAAACAGAATGATATACATAACATAATTCCCCACATCACCCGTATATATGCGCCGGATGCCGTTGCCTACGTTCCTGATCCCACGTGCCAGTGCTGAATAAAAATTGTCTGCTGTATCTTTCAGATATGGAGCTATCATACTGGTAAGGGGATCATAGAATTTCACCGAATACTGGTATCTGTCGGCCGGAACTGGTGCACCGGCGGCATAATTGTCCAGCTGATCTGCCCGGGTGTTTTTCCGTCCCATCCGGAAGAAAAGCCATAGCACAATACCACCCAGGGTCAAGGCTGTGGCAATATTCAGCATCTGAATGGTCCCTGAACCGGTAACCACGCCCCACATATTGATCGCCAGCGGTTCCATTCCGAAACCAATTTCCGACAGATTGATCACATGCAGGGGCAGCCCCGGAAGAACGCCGAACACGACCACGGCCAGGGAAAGAAATATCATGGGAACCTTCATGGAAACAGGAGCTGCATTAAGCTGCTCATATTTCCGAGGAAGCTGACCCAGGAAGATATGATGGATCAGCTTATAACTGTACAGGATGGTCCCCCAGGTTCCCAACAGAGCCACAAAAGCCAGAAAAGGGGAATGGTTAACAATCAAGGTATGATATATCAGCCATTTCGACACAAACCCGTTGGTCAGTGGCACCCCGATCAATCCGCAAACACCAATCAAACCGGCGGCAAAAGTCACCGGCATTTTCTTGATCAGCCCGCCCAGTGAATTCAGATCACGTACTCCGTTCGTACGAAATTCCACCGCACCCACTACCATGAACAATAGCGATTTGAAAAGAGCATGGTTGAAAAAATGCAGCGTCCCTCCCGAAAGACTTTCACTGGTGCCGTAAGCAATCCCCAGAATCATATATCCCGCCTGTGCTACCGTCGACCAAGCCAGCAACCTCTTGGCATCATCCTGGAGCAGCGCTATGAAAGTGGGAAGAAGAATGGTAACGGCTCCCAGCAACAGGAGCAGATTACGGACATTAAACAGAGCGTGTCCCAGATTCACAAAAACCTGAACCTGGACGATACCATATATCAGCAGGATAAAACCGAAGGTGCCGATTTTGATCAATATTCCGGAAAGAACGGAACTGAACGGGGATGGTGCTTCGGAATGTGCCGGAGGAAGCCAGACATGCAGGGGCCAAATGGCATTTTTTATGCCGAAGGCCACAAAAAACAGGATGAGAATAAACTGAAGGTAGCCGGAGGAAGCCGAATTCAGGTTCCGTGTAATACCTTCAAATACCAGAGTACCGGTTTGGGTGTACAGGGAAATCATACCCACCAGCATGACCAGGGAGCCGGCCACCGACATCACAATATATTTCATGCCTGCAGCAATGGCCTCTTCCCTGTTGTAGCTGATCAGCAGGAATGTGCTCCACGACATGATTTCCCAGAAGATATAAAAGGATAAGAAATCACCCGACAGCACGATCCCGATCATGCTGGAGATCACCAGCAGCATCATGAAATAGAAAAAATCCGTTCTTCCTTTTTTCCTGATATAATGCCATGAAAAAATCACAGCACACAAACCCACCACCGCAATAGTCAGGGCAAAGATCCAGGCAAAGGGATGGATCCTCAATACCAGCGGAAAATCCAGGAATCCCGTACACAGAATTGCCGTGGAAGACCTTCCATACAGGCTGGCTATACCGGCTGTTGCAGCCAGCAAAACCAGAATGGCCAGAATATCCCTTGCCCTTTTCGAAATTTTCCCCAACAGGTAAGTGAGCAGAGACCCTCCGAAAACAACGGCTAAAAGAATTTCCAGTTTCATGGGATAATGCTTTTAATGAAATCCGGGCGGTCGAGTAATTCAAGGGCAGATGCATCCAGCAGGTCTGTAATCAGTGACGGATAAATCCCCAGCACAATGATCAGGCCTGTAAAAAGAAACATGGGAACAAAACGCGAAAAGGCAACCGGGGCCCTTTCCCTGTCTGGCAAGTCTTCCCCGGCGAAATAGAGCACCTGTACCACCCTGAAGAAATAAGCCCCCTCAATCACGGTGGCTATCAGAATAAATACCAGCAGAATGAGGGTCAGCATCTGACCGTCATGCAAAGCAGCTTTCAATATCATAAACTTGCCCGGGAAACCCATAAAAGGGGGTAAACCTACCATGGAGAAAGCTCCGATGGTAAAGGCCAGGGAGGTGAAAGGCATTCTCTTCCCCATTCCCTGAAAAGAAGCTATCTCCATCGATCCTGTGTGGGCAATCATGTAGCCTGCAGCCAAAAACAGCAAAGCCTTCCCCAGGGTATGGCTGATCAGCTGAAAAAAACCTCCTGCAATTCCCAGAGTTGAAGCAAGGGAAAAAGCAAAAACCAGAAGACCGATCTGTCCGATGCTCGAAAAAGCCAGCATTCTTTTTATGTTATCCTGACTGAAAGCACAGAGTTCACCGATCAACAGGGTCAGGACTCCAAGCAGTAGGAAAAGGCCCATCATGTGTGTAATCCCGAAAAGGGTAAATACTACGCGGAGTACGGCATACAACCCTACTTCAATGGCTATCCCCGACAGCACAGCGCTGATGGTGCTGGGAGCCGACGAATGGGCATCGGGAAGCCATGCATTCAAAGGGAAAAGCGCTGCTTCCACGCCAAAACCGGTAATAAACAACACCAGGGGGACATAAACGGAAATGGACTGAACAGAATGAATACGACCGGCTATATCGGCCATGTTCAGTGTGCCAAACTGCCCGTAAAGGAGCCCTATCCCGATCAGGATCAATCCCGATCCCAGACTTCCCTGGATAAGGTATTTCACTGCCGATTCTATGCCGGCCCGGTTGCCCAAGTATGCCACCAGCGAATAGGAAGCGAGACACAGAATCTCAAAAAATACGAAAAGGTTGAAAATGTCACCGGTCAGCACCACCCCCGTCGCTCCGGTGAGTTGCAGCATATACAGGATATGATACCTGTCCTCGTCTTTCTCCTTTATAGGATGAAAAGCATAAATTGAAACCAGAAATCCTACAAGTGCAATAAGAACAACAAACAACATCCCCACGGGACCGGCTACCAGGTTTATTCCCAGAGGAGGAATAAATCCCCCGATCTGAACATGAACCTGATGGTCCATCACCACAGGAATCAGCCTCAGGGCAAAAATCAAATTGAACAGAAAAGCCAGAGCAGGGACAAACCGGATGATCTTTTTTGAAATATATTTCAGCAGCGGAATGGCAAAGGCCAGACCCAGCGGAACCACAATAAAAAGTACCGGATTTACCATCTCTGTTCTTTTATTTTTCTCAAATTAAGGGTGCCGTAGTGTGCATAAATTTTGATAGCCAGGATCACGGCCAGAGCCAGTACGGCCACCCCGATCACAATAGCCGTCAGAACCAGGGCCTGCGGAACCGGGTCGACCATTTTCCCGGCATCCAGACCGGGTTTTGAAAACACGGGAGCGGTCCCTTCACGCAGGTAACCCACGGCAATCAGAAAAAGGTATATTCCCGTGTCAAATATGCTGAACCCGATGATAACCTTCATTAGGTTTTTTTTAACCAGGATGATGTACAATCCGATGATGATCAGGCTAAATGCACCTATGTAATATGTATATTCACTCAGGAAGTTCATCGGTATCTTCTATTAAATGATCAATAATGCCGGTCAGTTCAGAGCCTACTTTCAACCCAACAGCCATATAGATCAACGGGATGATCCCAGCACTTATCAGGTTTCCGGCTTCCCCTTCGGGAAGGAAACTGAAGAGAAAATCCCTGCCAATTACCAGACCGGTTACTCCCAGAAGGATAAACAGCAGGCCGCCCAGAGATTCCAGTCCACGGCTCAGGTTTTCTCTGATCCTTTTTCCCCTGCATCCCAGGTACATCAGCAGAAAGGCGGAAGCTATAACGGCACCTCCCTGAAATCCTCCGCCGGGGGTCAAATGACCATGAATAACAATGTATGTCCCTACCAGCAGGATAACAGGGAACAAAAACCGGCAGCCCGTGTACACAATCAGGCTGGCGGGTTCGATGGGGGTATGGGTCTTTTTCCTCCGGACCAGTCCGATCACTGCACCTAGTCCCATGGCAGCTGTAAAGAGAACGGACACTTCCCCCAGGGTATCAAATCCCCTGTAGCTCACTACCACGGCCGCAACAATATTTGTGGCCCCGGTTTCATTTACACCCTGATTGATGAAATGATCACCGATTCTCTCTCCCGGTTCGCCGAAAGGGATCTGGCTGATACTCATAAACAGGCCGGTGGCCACCATACCCAGCAGAATGATACTGATCAGCTTTCTCATTCTTCAAATCGTTTGGTTCGTTTAACAGCAATTACAAAAATTCCCGTTACCAGCGCCGCCCCGATGGCTGCCTCAGCCATGGCCACATCGGGGGCCTGCAGCAAATAAAACAGCAGGGCGGCCAGGAGACTGACAATACAGGAGGCAATAACCGCATTCATCAGATCTTGGAATGAAGCGGCCGCAATGGCCGATGCGATCATTAACAATACAAGTATGCCTGCGATGATTTCCATAATTATTTCTGTTGTCCGGTAAATTCATCTGTTTTATCCACCACACTCTTATCGTACAATGAGATCCGTTTCTTCCGGGATGCCCTGCCCAAAGCATGACTCGATACCGGATTGGAAACCAGTACAAAAAGCGCAATGATCAGTGTTTTCCAGAACCAGTCCGGTTGAACCACCCCCACTCCGATAATGGTCAGAAAACTCCCCAGGGTAGTACATTTTGTTCCTGCCTGGATCCTGTTGTATACATCAGGCATCCGGTAAATACCTATGCTGCCGATCAGCAAAAAGGCAGCTCCTATACCTATCAGGATCATTCCAAAAATTTCCATGGCTAAATTCCTTTTTCCAGATACCGGGCAATGGCAATCAGTCCCACAAAAGAGATGATGGAATATACCAGCGACACATCCAGGTAAATGTACCTGTCGAAGAATAATCCCAATAATACCAGCAAAGCTACCGATACCGTGGTGGCCGTATCTACGGCTATGGCCCTGTCAGCCATGGTGGGCCCCAACACCATCCGGAGGATACAGATCAACAACCCGACACAGATGATAAATATAAAAACCGTTATTGCCATAATAAACCTGGTATCACATGTAACAATAATGCATTATTTGTATATTCAAATTTTACAATATACTTGTGAAAAAAATTATTTCTTCTTCACATGGGTAACCAGGTCCTTCACCCAACTGTCCAGCACTTTGTAACATACCATATTTCCTTCCCTCCTGCTTTCTATGATCCCGGCACTTTTCAGGATCTTAAGATGCTGGGAAATGGTAGACTGGGGAATGTTCAGATTCTGTTGGATCTGAGTCACGTTGCATTCGTTTTTGATCAGCCCGTCTACTATCTGCAGACGGGTTGGATGCCCCAGGGCCCTTAAACATTCTGCCAGCTGATCAATACTTCTTTCCACCATGTTCTTTACCCTGATCAATTAGTGAAAAATGATGCGCAAATATTTCTCAAATCTTTCTCCAATCATTCTGGTAGCTTCTTCTACGTTATCAGTCTTTACGTTGATCCAGTGGATCAGCAAACGATCGTCTTCTATGTCCAGTGTAAATGTGCCCGGGGTAAGGGTAATGGAATTGGCCAGGATCAGTTTGGCCAGATCCTGCTTCAGTCCAGTTTTTATGATCACAATCCCCGGCTTTATAGGCATTTTCGGATGCAATACCCGGTATGCCACATCCAGGTTGGCCAGAATGATCTCTTTTAACAGAACCACCGCATAAAGAAGGGAATAACCTATTTTTTTCAGACCCGGGATTGGAGGAAAGCCTGCTTTCTCAAAATTCCCGTACAGCAAAAGGGAAAGAAAAAAACTGACCACAAATCCGGCCACCAGTTCGGAAGGGCTCAGGCTCCGGGTAAGAGCTATCCATATAATCATCAGGATAACAAACAAATAAATGATATTCACTACGGGGTGCACATGAAATTTTTCTTTCTCATTCATTTATTTGAATTTTGAAAGATCAATGTTATTTGATTCACAAAGTTTATAGAATAATCAGCGAATTTCAAAAGCAATCGGAATATTTTTTAAACATATGTTCATTTCATAAGCGGTTTACTCACTGATTTACTATTATTTAAAAATCGATCTTTTTTTTATATTTCTGTCTCAGGGAACAGAAACTATCTTCCAGAGCCAGTTGCAAAAGTATTCCTAATCACAAAACACTCCATACCCACCCGCCTGCTCTGCCTGGCGGCAGGCAGGCGGCCAGGTTTCACGCCAATCTGTCCGCCGTAGCGTAGTGAAGGCGGTGCACGCTGAGACCTCCCGGTTGAAAATAAAATTCCACCGTGTTAATGTCTGTAAGTCAAAACTTTTTACCTGGTTCGGGCAGGGAAACAAGCCTTTGGTTCTGGAAACAGGATGGTATTTGCTTTTCCTACGTTCTTTTCTTTCGTGGTAAAATTATTCCGGACTTTTGAAACAGCCTCAGACGGTGTGCCTGATATCCCGTTAATTTTTGGGAAATAAAGCCCTGCGAGTGATCAGTAGGAGGTCAGATTCAGGTTTCTTTCCCTGATCATTTTGCGGAGGTTGATCAGTGCATACCGCATACGGCCCAGGGCCGTGTTGATGCTCACGTTGGTTTGTTCGGCAATTTCTTTAAAACTCAAACCGGCATAATGCCGCATGATCACCACTTCCTTCTGTTCGTCAGGAAGATAATCGATCAGCATCCGCACTTCGCGGGTGATCTGATCACCCACCAGCACATCTTCCACCGTTCCGTCGGCCAGCCTGCGTGAATTGAACAGATCGGTTTCATAATTGTCTTTGGAAACCACTTTCATCTGCTTTTCTTTGCGGAAATGGTCGATCACCAGATTGTGGGCTATACGCAACACCCATGAAAGGAAACGGCCGTTCTCCTGATATTTTCCCTGCTTCAGCGACCGAATCACCTTGATGAAAGTATCCTGGAAAATATCCTCGGCCAGCTCCTGGTTTTTCGTCAGTAAAAAAATATAGGTATAGACCTTGTTTCTGTAACGCCGGATAAGAAGTTCGATACCCGAACGATCACCGTCGAGGAACGCTTCTACCAGCCTGTGGTCATCGGCATGATATTCTTCCAAAACAACCTCCCTTACATGATTTGGTTCAGGGTAAAGATGTTTCGATAGGCGTTCTTTTTTCGGGTTTGCAACGGTTTGACAGTATGCAATTAAGTGAAAATATTTCGTATTACAAAAAAGATTACTTTTGAATTTCGTTAAAATTTGTTAAGCATACTCAGAAACCGGAACAATCACATGCCCAGCAGCACGGCATTAACGAACCATCAGATAGAGATCCGGGGAGCCCGGGTACATAACCTGAAAAACATCAGTCTGGACCTGCCCCGCGACCGGCTTATTGTGATCACCGGCCTGTCGGGCTCGGGCAAATCTTCCCTGGCCTTCGATACCCTGTATGCGGAGGGGCAACGCCGGTATGTAGAGAGCCTCTCGGCCTATGCCCGGCAATTCCTGGGAAGAATGCAGAAACCGGAGGTGGATCATATCCGCGGACTCCCTCCTGCCATTGCCATCGAACAGCGGGTAAATACGCGAAATCCGCGTTCCACCGTGGGCACTTCCACGGAAATATATGATTATCTGAAGCTGCTCTTTGCCCGCATCGGCAAAACTGTTTCACCGGTTTCCAACCGCGAAGTAAAGCGGCATACCGTAACCGATGTGGTGGATTTTATCTATACCTGGCCGGAAGGCATCCGCATGGTGATCCTTTCCCCATGCATGGCCGCCAAGGAATGCTCTCTGGAACAAAACCTGGAAATATTCCTGCAACAGGGCATTACCCGTTTCGAACTCGACGGAGAGGTCCGTTATATCGAAGATCTGCTGAAAAATCCCGGGGAACTGAAAAATGCACAATCCATCAATATTGTGATCGACCGGATGGCAGTAGCCCCTGACGCAGATACCCGGAGCCGTATGGGCGATTCGGTTCAAACCGCCTTCAACATCGGAAAGGGGCGGTGCCTGGTCAAAGTGTATGCCCCGGATGGGATCCGTACCGAAGAATTTTCAAACCGTTTCGAAGCCGACGGAATGGAATTTGAAGAACCCTCTGTACACATGTTCAGTTTTAATAATCCCATCGGGGCCTGCCCGCGCTGCGAAGGCTATGGCAAGATCATGGGCATTGACGAAGACCTGGTTATCCCCAACAAAAGCCTCAGTGTATATGAAGATGCCATTGCCTGCTGGAGAGGGGAAAAAATGCAGAAATGGAAGCAACGGCTCATCATGAATGCCTCGCGGTTCGATTTTCCCATCCACACTCCCTATTACCTGCTTTCCGACAGCCAGAAACGTCTGCTGTGGACCGGCAACAAGTATTTTAAAGGACTGGATGCCTTTTTTCACCACCTGGAGGAAAAGAAATACAAGATCCAGTACCGGGTCATGCTGTCGAGGTACCGGGGGAAAACCACCTGCCCGGTATGCGGAGGCACTCGTTTGAAAAAGGAAGCAGGGTATGTTAAAATTCAGGGACGCTCCATCCAGGAACTGGTGGATATCCCGGTAGACCAGTTGTACCGGTTCTTTAACGAACTTCAGCTTGAACCCCATGAGGAAAAAATTGCCGGGCGCATTCTCACAGAAATTCGCAACAGGCTGGACTACCTGGTAAGGGTGGGCCTGCCCTACCTCACACTGAACCGCCTGTCATCCACACTATCAGGAGGGGAATCGCAGCGCATCAACCTGGCGAATGCCCTCGGCAGCAGCCTGGTGGGTTCGTTGTATATTCTCGACGAGCCCAGCATAGGGCTCCATCCCAGAGACACCCACCGCCTGATCGAAGTATTAAAACGGCTTCAGAAACTGGGAAATACCGTGATGGTGGTAGAACATGACGAGGAGATCATCCGGTCGGCCGATCATCTGGTAGATATCGGCCCCCTGGCCGGCAGGCTGGGCGGACAGGTGATCTTCGAAGGAAGCTATCGGGAACTGCTCAGGGCCAAAAACAGCCTCACAGCCGATTACCTGTCGGGCAGAAAAAGCATCCCCCTCCCCCGTTCGTACAGAAAATGGAATTCATACATCGAGATCAGAGGAGCCCGCGAACACAATCTCAAGAACCTGAATGTGAAGTTTCCCCTGCACGTAATGACCGTGATCACCGGAGTAAGCGGATCGGGGAAATCCACACTGGTTGGCGATATCCTGCTTCCCGCCCTGAGGAAAAGGCTGCTGCAAACCGGTGAACGGGCAGGGGAATTTGATTCGCTCGAGGGGGACCT
>DQWH01000008.1 GCA_011042635.1 Bacteroidota bacterium
ACGGGACTGGCCGCATGATCGTTTATTTCAAAAACACCGATGTTGGTGGCTGCCAGTAGCCCGTTTTCCATCTGTATCAGCTGTCGGCATTTGGCATGAAGTCCTGTTACCCGGGTAAATTCATACCAGACGGATTCCAGGGTACTGATCTTTCGCCTGACATACCGGGGTCGTGCCGGGGCGGGTTCTACAGCCCTGGGTTCGACGGGTTCTTCGCTGGATTTTTCCTGTGCTTTTTCCTGAGATTCACTTTCTTCCTTTTCTTCCTCCTTCTCTTTCTTGTCTTTTTTCCCGAACAGCCACCGGAAGAAACCTTTTCTTTCCTTTATCCCGGAAACGGGTTCCAATTCCGCGGCAGGCTCATCTTTCCGGGCAGTATCTTTCACTTCGGGTTCCTCCGCCACCGGTGTCTGCTGTGGCTGTTTGTCATCCGCCCTGACCCAAACCTCCACTTCTTTATATTCCCTGATCTCGTTCAGGTAAAAGACTCCTTCCGATGTTCCGACATACAAATCCTTACCGGTATGCAAGCTGGTATGGAGGTTTCCTTCCAGACCGGGATATATGTTGAAATTCCTTACGGGAAAGGAAAAATCAACTCTGCTCAGTCCGACCTCCTGTGCCAGCCATAAGCCCTGGTTTCTGTCGGTCCCCATGGCCAGGATCTCGTCCTCGGGGAGACCGTTGCGGTAATTGAACAGAAAGTTCGTTTCCCCGGTATTCCAGTCAATGATAATACCCCCTCCGGTATAGGTGCCTATAATCATCTGGTTGCCGGGCAGAGACAGGCCGCATGAAATGATATTGTTGCTGAGATAATCCTGGTCTTCGGGTTTGAACAGCCTGAAATTTTCCCCGTCGAAAAAGTATATCTGATTTTCCCGGGTGCAGAGGGCCCATTCGTTATTTCCGGACGGAAATATTGCTGCAGGGGAGGTTGAATCAAACCCGTATTCGTCAGGAAAACGGACGAGGCTGTCGGACCGGGTATGGAAGAAACCCTGCTGCCCGATGTGGAGCAGGAAGCCGTTTGAGTGAACCAGCAGCCCGTCGAAAACCTGTCCCGGTCCGGCCCTCCAGATTTTATTCTGTCCGGGTTGTTTCAGATTGATTTCCGAAAGGGTTTCGGAACTCATGAAATAAATGTGGGTGGCATTTGACTGGATTTCCACGATATGGCCTATTTCAGAATAATTGCCTGACAGCTCTTCGTAGCGGTACGGCTGGTTTCCCGTTTTGACAAGACGTCCGTAACTGTTGGCCGATCCGAGATACACCTGCCGGTTTTCAGGTTCCAGATACAGAATGGAGGGGACGACAGGCAGATCCAGGTATTTCCATTCAATACCATTATAGGCAAGCGTTCCCTGCCGGTTGGCGAAAAGCATCACCCCGTCAGGGTCCTGAATAATGCTGAAGTTTTCCGGGGTTATATCGGGCGGCAGCTCGGGCTGGGCAATAAACGGATTGCCGATCTGCGCTTTCAGGACAGCCGCTCCGGAAAAAATACAGATAAACCACCCCAGGGTTATGATCAGGTCCTTGCGCATAACCCAAAGGTAGTTATTTTTTCATTGCCGGTTATTTAACAATCTGTATGAATCAGGATATCAATGGATTGGGAAATTCACTGTACAGATAAAACTGGCTGGCAGTGAGCCACAGGCGAAGCATATTTCTGAGCCAGAAAACTGCCTGCTGCAAAAGGAACAGGAGGAGCAGGGTAAGGCCGGTTCCGAAACCCGTAGCTTTTTGCAGGAAAAACCAGACCAGAGAAAGGAGGATGCCGTTCACAAGGAGCAGCAGGAAGAGCGGATAAACGAGGTATATTTTATTCAGGACCAGCACCACGGCTTTCCGGAAAGCACGGAACACGCCTGTCTTATCGGAAAGGAAAAGAGTGTACCTTGTGTATTCTCCGAAAAGAAAAAGCAGGGAACCCAGCATAAAGTGCAGGATCAGGGTGATAAGGACCGTACGGAACAATGATTGGCCGGTGAATGTATGCGTGAACTGGTGCTGCAGGATCAGGGAAGCCGGCAACCATATCAGGAAAGCCAGGACAAGATGCAATAACAAAACAATGAGACTGACCTGCAGGAATCGCATGAACCATGTTCCGCATGCTTCGGCAAACCGTTTTAAGGTGAACCGTGCATAATCTTCACGGATCATGGCCAGGATTCCTCCCTTCAGAAAAACCTGAACAAACAGGGAAAACAGAAGAGCATATCCGATAATTCCGACAAAGACCTGCATTTTCTGAGAAAAATTCCGGGTAAATTCTGTCCAGGCCGTGTACTGAAAACTTTCATGAAAATTTTCCAGAGCCATGGATGGTCCAATGGTATCCTTCATGGCGGAATAAAAAGGCAGGACCATCACCAGGCCGAGCAGGGTATGGACCAGGTACAGCAGGGTAACAAGCTGCCAGCTGCGAATACTGAAGCGAGCTCCCCGGAGATAATTTTTTATTATGTGCATGGCTGGATATTATTAAGGTTATGCCAGGAAAATGGCCATGATATGAAACAGATGCTGGAGTATGAACAGAAAGTTCACAGCCCAGTTCCTGATGGTTCCCTGCCGTGGGTGCAGGGTAAAGCTGTTATTCTGCCGGTTCAGGTCGAGAAGGATTTTGTTTTCCGGGTCAAGCACTGCCCGGACAATTTTCCGGGATCCTTCGTGCCTGTATTCCCAGGTTTCCTCTTTTCCGTCCCAGTATTCCGTTACCGATGAACCGTCATCGAAATCTATTTTTACCTCCAGGGGCATTACCACATCTCCCAGCCGGTGAATAATCACCCGGTTTTCATACAATTCCTCCGAGTATTCTATATTCCGGTAGGTTACCTTGTTGCCACCCACTTCTTCTATCCCGGCAGGAGGCTGGATACGTTTCACCTGAACGGAAGCCAGCTTATAATCGCATATCCCCGAGCCGAACAATACCTGGTCGAAGAACCAGTTCATATTCTCTCCAAACCGGGTGCCGTGGTTTTTCCTTACCACCTCGTTAACCACGCGAATGAAATCCTCCCCGCCCGGATGTTTGAATTTCCACCGCCGGTAATAGGTTTTCATGATCTCCTGCATGGTGGGCCGGCCGACCAGGTTTTCCAGGGTAAAAAGCATGGTAGCCGCTTTGTTGTATGAAAGGGAACCGTAACCGCCGTGGGGGAATTCCCAGGAGAACCGGGCAGGGGAAGCGATCCGGGGATTTCTCATTCCGGTGTATCCCAGTCGCTGGTTCTCAGCGCTTCCCACATGGAACCGGGGAAAATCATATATGCTGCGTTGTTCTCCGTACACATGGTCCATGATCTTCGATTCGAAATAGCTGTTCATTCCTTCATCCATCCAGGCCTCTTCCCCTTCATGGGTGGCCAGTATCCCCATGAAATAATTGTGTCCGAATTCATGGATGGTTACGGATTCAGGGAGCCTGACTCTTTCGGGCATTCCCGCCACAGTTCCCGCCGTGATAAACATGGGGTATTCCATTCCTCCTGCCTGCAAACCGTGAAGTGGAGGATCAACCACGGTAATGGAAGGATAGGGGTAGGGCTCCAGTGCTTCGGCGAAATAATCCATGGCTGATTTCAGAGCGTGAAGGTAGCGCCGGGCCTGGCCGGTATGTTCGGGCTGTATCATCAGGTGTACGGAAACATCGTTCCACTGGTCGTTGATTACTTCAAAACGGGGAGAAGCCGTCCAGGCAAAATCCACTACATCTTCGGCCAGATAAGTCAGTACCTGGTTGCTGTCGGCGTTCATCACCGAATCGATCCTTACCCCTGTGGCACCCACCCTGTATTCAGGAGGCAGGGTCATACTGACCCGGTAAATCCCAAAATCGGCGTAGAATTCCGAATTCGCATGAAACTGATGGCAGTTCCACCTGCCTTTTTCGTTTCCCCGCATGCCGGCCGGTTCATATACCCCCAGCTTGGGGAACCATTGTGCCACCAGGTAGAAATCGCCGCTGTACCCGGTGCGGGCCAGGATTTTCGGGAGTTTGGTAATAAAATCGATTTCCACCTTGAGTTTTTTTCCGGGCAGGACCGGTTCTGGGAGCGGCACGCGGATCACAGTCTGGTCGAAAGGGTTCCCGTCGTCGGGCTGAATAAACCGGATGGCAGATGTGAGATCGGTGCTGCCGGGTAGGCTCATGCGTGTAATATCGATCCACCCCCATGTTTCTGGATCCTCTTTTTTCGCTGCGGTTCCCCTGAAGCGTGAGCCTGATTCCTTCATAAAGGTTGACCGGGAATTTTTGAATGCGTTCATGTAGAGATGGAACCGGAGTTCACCCACGGTGTCAGCCGAGGGATTCGTCCAGTTCAGCAGGGCGGTTCCTGTCAGAACATGCTTTTCCGTATTAAGCTCAACGCGGATGTCGTAACTGGCAACATGGGGGCTGAGAGCTGCCTGTCCGCAAATAACCTGAGTAACCGGAAGAAAAGACAGAAGTAGCAGGATATTTTTCATGACCGGACTTTTGAAGGTCAATTTACTATATTTCCGGAGAAAAGAAAACCCCGTTTTGTCAGCCCGCAGAAATCATTATTTTTGCCACACAATCCCAACACCTATGACAAAAACATTCACACCTACCTCGTACAGATTGCAATCGGTGGCCTCCGGTAAGATTTTCGACGATGAAGGATGGACACTGGAAGCTCCGGGAGAGAACGGACCCACACTGATCCGTGCCGTTTATGAGAAGAAACAGCTGGAGCCGGGGCCGGAAGAAAGGGGTTTTTACCGGTTTGCCGACTGGTTGCCCGTGAAAAGAATGCTGGAGGGATCTTCCGCACCGGTAACTTACAAAAGTGAAGGACTGGCCGGCAGGCTGGGGTTGAACGACCTCTGGATTACTTTCAGCGGTTACTGGCCTGAAAGGGGAGCTATGATGATGACCTGCTCATTCAAGGAAACCGAAGCGTATTCCGTTTGCGGCAGGATGGATCCCGGTTCGGAGAAGGTGTTGGTAGTGGCATCGGCCGGAAACACGGCCCGTTCGTTTGCCAGGGTTTGTTCAGATAACCATATTCCCCTGTTGCTTTTTGTGCCGGAAGATTATATTGATTGCCTGTGGTTCGACCGGCCGCTGAACGATTCCGTGAAGCTGGCTGTGAGCCGTTCGGGAAGTGATTATTTCGACTCTATCCATCTGTCGGCCATAGCTTCCAGGGTTTCCGGTTTTATTCCCGAGGGGGGAGCCAAAAATGTGGCCCGGCGTGACGGAATGGGTACAACGGTTCTTTCGGCCGTTACCGCCATGGGGCGTATTCCTGAATTTTATTTTCAGGCCATCGGGAGCGGTACGGGAGCTATCGCTGCCTGGGAAGCCAACCTCCGTTTGTTGGAAGACGGCCGCTTTGGAAAGGGTAAAATGAAACTTATTGTATCCCAGAACTATCCCTTTGTTCCCATCCTGCATGCCTGGAAAGCCGGGTCCAGGGCCATGCTGTCCATGGACGATGAGGAAGCCCGCAGCCAGGCGGAGGCCATCATTGCCAAAGTATTGTCGAACCGCCGTCCCAATTATCATATGGCCGGCGGATTGTACGATGCCATGATGGATGCGGGAGGGGATGTGATGGCTGCTACCAACGAGGAGGCTCTGGCCGCCGGAAAATTGTTTGAGGAAACTGAAGGCATCGACCTGCATCCTGCGGCCGGTGTGGCTGTTGCCACCCTGATGAAAGCGGTGAAAGAAGGCCTGGTGAAGAAGAATTCTTCCGTCATGCTTAACATAACAGGCGGGGGAGAGGAAAAATTCATGCGGGAAAAGGAATTGTACTATCTGAAACCCAGCGAGGTTTTCGATATCGATCCTGATCCTCAGGAGGTAGCGGACAGGATCACCCGGTTGTTTTTTTAATGTTTGCAGGCATTTCCTGCCATCCGGGCCTTTTTGGACGGAAGGGGTTTCGAAGCGGGTATTTTTATATCATATTCCCAGCCATCCCATTTTGTCTGATAGCCATATCATCCCCAGTGACAGGAGAAAAGCAATGGACGGGGCAATAATCCACATGGCAAAAAACTGGTTTACCTCTGTTTTTCTGAAAATATTCCTGGCACCCAGTTTGGCTACACCGATCCCCAGGATGGCTCCCACGTTGAGTTGCACAAGGGAAGTGGGAATGCCTTTGGTGACAGAAGCCAGCAGCAGAAGGGAGCCTGAAACAAAAGAGATGATCACAGCTTCTATTCTGCCGAACATGACAATCTCCTTACCTGTACGTGAAACGATTTTTTTCCCGAAAAGGGAGCTTCCAATCCCGAAACTGGGGGCTACGATCAGGGTACACAGGATCATGATCAAAACAAAATTCTGATCGGGGTTAATCTCCAGTTCGTTGATGGTCATGCTGGCTATGGGTCCCGCTGCATTGGCCACATTGTTCGCCCCGATGGAAAATGCTACGTACATGGACATGAGAAGGATGAAGATTTTGAGAATGGGGTTCTCATTCACCTTCCTCGAGAGGGTATATCCTCTCTTCCGCAGGGGTTTGTAAATATATTTCCCGACAAGGTAACAGATCGTGAACGAAATAACAGGGAGGATAAACCAGACAGGGATGATCTCCAGCAGAAGCTTGCGGGTGTTCAGTTCACTAAAGTACAGTGCGGCAGCGGTTACCGCCAGTACGGTGGCCTGGCTGGTCGATTGGGGAATACCGGCCAGATTAGCAATAAACAGTGCTACCGACACCGAGAGCAGAACAATGGTTACCACACCGAAAGTCATTTGTTCTGGATCGAGCAGCTCTTTTCCCATAGTAGTGGCTGTGCCTTTGCCTGCAATAATGGCCCCCAGAAAAACCATAATCCCGAACACTCCCGGGACCAGCCCCTTGCGGATGATACCGGAACCGTAGGCGGCCGAAAAGGAGGGCCCGGTTCCACTACCGCCCATATTGATAGCCAGAAACATGGCAGCCAGGAAGGGCAGTAACAGTTGGTTGAATAGAGGTGAGATCATGTTATCTGTTTTAATCAGTTTGTATGCAACGGATCAGAAGGTTGCAGTGTAATTATTCAAAACTAGCTGCCTGTGCGGGGATCGGCTCGCTTCGGAAGTTTGTTTTTCCTTACCGTTTTTCTGATTTCCCTGGGACCGTACCAAAGCCATAGTCCGGTTACCACAAAGGTGATCAGGGCCAGGCCCATCAGGGTGTTGTAAACCAGTTTGATCTGGCCGTTTCCGGTATTCAGCAGGCGATCCATCAGAGAGGCATCGTGGATGTTCTCTACCAGGTCGGAGGTGCGGAAGCCCAGGCGCAGCAATTCCCCTGTTGCCATATCCAGCTGTACTTCATGGTAATGGCGGGCAAAAATAAACTTGACCATGCCCTTATCAGGGCGTATGTCGATCCGGTCGAGTTCAACCGACAGATGCGGGGAAACGGAGTCGTGCAGAAAGTGAAAAGCGCGTTGGGTGAGACTGTCCACAGGAAGGCATAGGCCCAGGTCGGTGGTAGTACCGGGGTACGACCGGGGTTGTATCAGATCGCCGCTGTGTTTTTTCCATCCCAGAACGATCCCTGTGACGGCGATAACGAACATAAAGAAGAAAAGGATAATGGCCGATACCCTGTGGATTTTTCTGAACAGGCGAATGGTTTTCATTTTTCGTGTAATATGTTCTCTTTCCATGGGTAATAGCGCTGATCATTGCCACGGAAATACCTCTCCGTTTTTCCGTGAACCTGGCTGTTTTTGTGCCGGGGAAAAAGGCTCAGCTTAACAGTTTGGTAATGGCTTCTTTATTCCTGTTATTGACAATATTCTTTGATTCGGGCGTGTACAGGAAGTCTATCAGGTTCTGGTACCTTTCCACCACTTTCCGCCTTACCATTTTCTGCATGCTGTTCAGCATTTTATTCTGCACGGTCATTTCTTCGTCGAGTATCCCGATGGAAGCCGGCAACCAGCGCTGAGGGAACATCGTTTCGTATTTCCCTCCTTTGCGGTAAGCATTCACTTCCTGCTGAAGGATTTTCAGAGCGGCTTCTTTTCCCTCTTCGGTTCCTATATCCAGTTCTTTTTCCAGGAGGTATTTTTTTATTTCTTCCCTGTCGGGAACCAGGAGTATCACGGTATAAGGATTCTGATTATTATACAGCATGCATTGCAATATGTACCTGGACTGGAACACCATGGCCTCCTCGATACTTTCCGGACTGTATTTTTCTCCGTCGTCGGCAATGAGAAGGCTTTTGAAGCGGCCCAGGACATACAGGAAGCCGTCGGGGTCGATGTATCCCATATCGCCGGTATGCAGATAGCCGTTTCTGATGGTTTCGCGCGTAGCTTTCTCGTTTTTCCAGTATCCCATCATCACATTGTCGCCTTTGATCACGATCTCTCCTTTTTCGCCCACCGGCAGTTCTTTTCCGTCCTCGTCCAGAATGCGGATCTCCATCATTTTGACGGGCATGCCTGATGAGCCCAGCTTGTGGCGGTGGGGCGTGTTGATGGAAATGATGGGTGTGGCTTCGGACAGGCCGTATCCCTGGTAAATGGGAATGCCAATGGCATAGAAGAAACGCTGCAATTCAATATCGAGCAGGGCTCCCCCGCCAATGAAAAATTTCATGTTTCCACCCAGCTGTTCCCTGATCTTTTTAAATAGGATCAGGTCGTACAGTTTCATCAGCGGAAGTTTCAGGAACTGCAACCCCCCGCCTCTGTTGAAGCCTTCTTTGTTATAGGAATAGCTGATCTTCAGGGCGTGGTTGAAGAGCTTCTGTACCAGGGGACCTTTCTGCCGAATGGCGCTTTCAATATTCTTTTTCAGGTTTTTGGAAAAGGCGGGTACGCTGAACATCATTTCGGGTTTGAATTCCTTGATATTCAGAGGGATATTTTTCAGGGTTTCTATCGATGTTTTGCCCGTCTGCAGGGAACCGATGCTGGCGCCTTTTCCCATAAAGCAGTATAATCCGGCAGAGTGAGCGAAGGAATGGTCCCAGGGTATGAACAGAAAGATCTTCCAGTCGGGTTCGATGCTCATCAGGGAATAGGCCTGCTGCACATTGGCATAATAATTTTTATGAGAAAGAATGATTCCCTTGGGTTCGGCCGTGGTTCCCGAGGTATAGCTGATATTGGCAAAATCGTCTTCCTGAAGGGATTTCCATCTTTTTTCGAATGTTTCCCTGTTTTTCTGCAGGTATTCTTTTCCCCTGTTCATGACCTCAGAAAAGGGGATCTCATCGGGTGAATAGTGTTCTTTTTCATCCAGGCAGATGATTTTCTCGAGTTCGGGCAGTTCTTTTCGAATGGTTTCCAGTTTCGGATAGTGGGTTCCGGAAATAATCAGGAACCGGGAGCTGCTGTGGACAATCCTGAATTTGATTTCGGCATCGGACAGGAGCGTGGACAGGGGAACGTTGATGGCTCCCGTATAGAGAATGCCCAGTTCACATACGATCCAGTCATTCCTTCCCTCCGAGAGCAGGGCCAGGCGGTCGCCGTGATTGATCCCTATACTGAGCAGGCCACAGGCAAAATGGACCACCCGTTCGTGGATTTGCCGGTAGGTTTCGGCTTCGAATCTGTCGGTCTTTTTTTCCCACATATAGGGGTTGTCGGCGAATCTGGCCACGTTTTCTTCAAAAAAATGCGGAATCGTTCTCATAATACGGTTTTTTGGTATCTGGCGGGCTAATTTAGGAAAAAATGTGAAGGTTTTTCTATGGCTTCATGGAAAACACACCGGATACCTGTTTCGGGTATATAAAATTTCTGTTTGATAATTTGGCAGTTAATTCTACTTTTGTATCTGATAACCAATTTGTAAACAGTATTATGAAAGCGAACAGGATTTCCTTGCTTCTGACCCTGGCCGTTCTTCTCTCTCTTGGTAGCTGCAAATTTATCGAGAAAAAAGGATGGTTCGGCAAAAAGAAGGCGGCCGCCGAACAGGCGGAACAGGCACGCCGCGACAGCATACGCATGGCCGATTCGCTGAGAATTGTTGAAGAAAGACGTCAGGCTGAACAGGCCCGCCTGGATTCGTTGCAGCGGATAAGGGAGTACGAAGAGGAGATGCGTGCCCGTTACAAGTACCATGTGGTGTTGGGAAGCTTCAAGGTTCCCGGGAATGCCGATAGTTATGAAACGGTGGTTGGCAGTGAAGGGTACGAAGTGGTACGCTTATATTCACCCAATGATTTCCATCTGGTTTCTGCCTTGCGATATGACAATCCCCGCGATGCCTGGAAAAAGGTGATGGAATTTCGCTATGAGGGCCGTGATGCCTGGGTGTATGTAGATGAATAGGGGGGTCAGACAAGCTGTTTCATGATCATCATCGTGAGGATGGATTCCACGATCATGTCCTGTGACAGGGTGCTGGAATTGAAGACCATATCGAACAGGCTGTCATCGTATTCCTTGCCATAAAAATATTTCATAAACTGTTTCCTCTTCCTATCTATGTCTTCAACCCGTTTGAGGGCTTCTTCCTCGGTCAGGTTAAATCTGCCCATGATCCGGTTTACCCTCCATTTGAGGGGTGCAATCAACCTGATGTGCAATGATTGCTGAATTTCGCGGGTGATGACTGCTCCGGCTCTTCCCACAATCACCACATTCCCTTCGTGTGCGATGGAATGAATGACCTGTCCGATGGTTTTTCTGATTTTCCGGTCGCTGGCATAATATTTACTGCTTTGTGCCGCAAGGATTTCGTCGAACAGGTTTCTTTCCTCGTAATTGAAAACATGTTCAATCTTGGAAGGGTGCATTTGCAGCTCATTGGCTGTTTCTTTAAGCAACTCCTTGCTAATCCATGACCACGACTTCCTTTTTCCTTTCGCACCCACATAATTGTTAATCGACCGGGTAAGAGCTTCGGCAACCGGTTTGGAGGGACAACCGTACTGGCGTGAGATGGTTACCACGGGTCCGGGTTCCTGCTCTTTTTCTTTTTCACGGAACCGTTCAAGGGCATAACGGGTAAGGTCAATCTTTTTCATGGGCCGGAAATTGTTTTTCTGATCATCCACAATATACAAAAAAACAGGGACATTGCATGAAGAAACACCCACTATTGATGCCTTACATAAGGTTCAAAAGGGAAAAATACTTTCTTTTTCCGGTTCAGGCCGGTCAGGAAGTTCACCGGTAAATGGTCTGGTCGCGTTCCGGACCCACTGAGATCATTTTTACCGGCACACCGGTTTCCTCCTCGATGAAACGGACATATTCACTCATTTCCCGCGGCAATTCGCTGAAGGAAGTATAGCCGGAAGTGTCGGTCATCCACCCTTTAAAGTCCCGGTATACGGGTTGTACATCGTCATTCAGGTCGAAGGGTAGTGAGAAGATTTCTTTCCCGCGGTGCCGGTATGCGGTGCACACCCTGATCGTATCGAAACGGTTTAGCACATCGGCTTTGGTCATGATCAGGCGGGTTACCCCGTTCAGCATGACGGAATACTTCAGAGCCACCAGGTCGAGCCAGCCGCATCTCCTGGGCCGTCCTGTGGTAGAACCGAATTCATGACCTGCTTCCCTGAGCATTTCTCCCGTGGAGTCATCGAGTTCGGTGGGGAACGGACCGCTGCCTACCCGGGTACAGTATGCTTTGAAAATGCCCATTACTTCGCCGATGCGGTTGGGAGCAATGCCCAGTCCTATGCATGCGCCGGCGCAGATGGTGTTGGAGGAGGTGACATAAGGGTATGAACCGAAATCGATATCCAGCAGGGTTCCCTGGGCTCCTTCGGCCAGTACCGACCGTTTTTCCCTCAGGGCCTGGTTGATATAATGTTCCGTATCGATGGGATGAAACGACCGGATGGCCTCGATGCCTTCAAACCAGCCTTCTTCGTATTCTTTCAGATTATACCCGAAATCGTACAGTTTTAAAAGTTCGCGGTGTTTATTTACCAGAAAATTGTATTTTTCCCTGAATCCGGGAAGGAGGATATCGCCCGCCCGCAGCCCGTTCCTCCCTGTCTTGTCCATGTAGGTGGGGCCAATGCCTTTCAGAGTGGACCCGATCTTGGTGTCTCCCTTCTGTGCTTCCGATGCGGCATCGAGAATACGATGGGTGGGCAGGATCAGGTGGGCCTTTTTCGAGATTAGCAGGGTGGATTTCATATCCACTCCCAGTTTTTCCACCGAACGGATCTCACGGTGCAGTATGATGGGATCGATCACCACCCCGTTACCGATGAGGTTGATCTTGCCGGGATGAAAGATCCCCGACGGGATAGTGTGCAGGATATGTTGGATTTCTTTAATCTCGAGGGTATGACCGGCATTGGGCCCTCCCTGGAAACGGGCAATGATGTCATACTTAGGGGTGAGGCAATCCACGATCTTTCCCTTTCCCTCATCTCCCCATTGAAGGCCCAGTAATACGTCAACTTTCATTCGGAATGAGTATTTTCTGAAAAAACCACACTAAGGTATGAAAAAGAATCAAGAATCAGGAGAAAAAAGATGCGTCCGAAAGAAATGCATGCGGATGATTCGCTTTGGAACGGTGTCAGTTCATTTTCTTCGACTCCTTCATCCGGCCGTAGATGTAGAGAGAGTGGTGCGAGGGCTCGAAATTGTGCAGCTCACAGGCCGTTTTTATGATCTCCTGGATGCGGGGGTCACAGAATTCCAGTACATGCCCGGAATCGAGATCGATCAGGTGATCATGCTGCATGCACCGGTAAGCTTTTTCAAACTGGGCAATGTTCTTGCCGAACTGGTGTTTGATCACCAGGTTGCAATCGAGCAGCAATTCAATGGTATTGTACAGGGTAGCCCGGCTGACGCGGTAATTTTTATTCTTCATGAAAATATAAAGCGATTCAATATCGAAGTGTCCGTCCCTCGAGTATATTTCATCCAGAATGGCGTAGCGTTCAGGAGTTTTCCGGTGGCCTTTCTTTTCCAGGTATTCCGTAAATATTTGCTTTACCGTTTCCTTTGTTTCCACACAACCCATAACTTAGTCCAAATTAAAATAGCGTTCTAAATTACAGATTTTTTAGAATCCTGAAAAACAATTCTGAATAATTTTATGTGAATCAGTCCTCGCTGATGTTTATCCGCTGTACGGTATCCACTCCTTTGATCTTGATCAGGTTCATGATCAGGTTGTTCAGGTCCTGTGTGTTGTGTACATATACGTCGATGGTACCTACGAATATTTCATCCTGAACATCAAAATTGAGCGACCGCATGTTCACATCCAGTTCCTTGGATATCACGGTGGTAATTTCATTCACCATGCCGATGCGGTCGATGCCTTTGACGGAAATCCGGGCCAGGTAGGAGAGCACCTTGTGGGTTTCCCACCTGGCTGAAACAATCCTGTCGGCCTGGCTGGCTATGAGTTTGGTGGCGGTGGGGCAGTTGGTTTTATGGATAATGATTACATTATCGTTGGGACTTTTGTATCCGATTACGTCGTCTCCGGGTATGGGATTGCAGCAGCGGGCTATTTTGTGCGTGATCTTTTCCGGATCGGGATTTTCCTGCAACACGTAAGGGGCTTTAAAATCGAATTCTTCATCCTCCTGCTGTTTCAGGTCGTCGGTTATGGGGTGAATGGTTTTTTCGTGGGATGCCCTGCCGAAACGGAGGGTCCAGTAACGGGTCAGTTTGCTTTTTCTTTTCTTTTTCAGAACCTTCTTCAGTTCCTCCAGGAGAATGGATTTCCCTCCTATGCGGGCATACAGCTCGTCCTTGCCGGTTACCTTATATTCTGAGAAGAGTTTCTGCAGAATGCGGGAAGTGGGGCGCATGCCGAGTTCCTTCAGCTTGCTTTCCAGCAATTGTTTCCCGTTCTCAATGCGTTTCCTTCGCTCTTCCTTGAAGGCGTTCTTAATAGCTGCCTTGGCCTTGGCCGTTACCACGTAGTCGAGCCATTGCTCCTGCGATTTCTGCTTTTCGGAAGTAATGATCTCTACCTGGTCGCCGCTCGAAAGGATATAATTCAGAGGCACCAGCTTGTGGTTGACCTTGGCTCCGATAGCCGAGTTTCCGATATCGGTATGGATATCGTAGGCAAAATCCAGAACTGTGGCATTTTTCGGAAGGGTGCGGAGATGTCCCTTGGGAGTGAATACCATGATCTCCGAGGAGAACAGGTTCATCTTGAATTCGTCGAGGAACTCCAGGGCATTGTGTTCGGGATTTTCCAGCATTTCCCTGATTCTTCTGATCCACTTATCGAGCTCCCCTTCCGATGCATTTTTCGGGTCCTTGTATTTCCAGTGGGCTGCGAAACCCAGTTCCGCTATTTCATCCATCCTTCGTGAACGGATCTGTACTTCCACCCATTTCCCGTTCGGTCCCATTACTGTGGCATGCAGGGCTTCGTATCCGTTTGCCTTGGGGGTTGATACCCAGTCGCGTATGCGGTCGGGCTTGGGTTTGTAAATATCGGTGATGAGGGAATAGATGTTCCAGCACTGGGTTTTTTCAGGAATGCGTGGCCTGGGTTCAAAAACTATGCGGATGGCCATCAGGTCGTATACCTCTTCGAAAGGCACATTCTTCGTTTGCATCTTGTGCCAGATGGAGTAAATGGATTTGGGCCGGCCACTGATCTCGAAATTTATTTTTGCCTGGGTAAGTTTTTCAATAATGGGAAGGGAGAACCGGTTGATCTCCTGTACCCGTTTTTTTTCGTTGTCCCTGATCTTGTTAAGCAGCTCCTGATATACCAGCGGGTGCCTGTACTTCAGGCTCAGGTCCTCCAGCTCGGTTTTGATAGCATACAATCCCAGCCGGTGAGCCAGCGGGGCATACAGGTAAATGGTTTCCCCGGCAACCTTTACCTGCTTGTTGGGCGGCAGGGCATCGAGGGTGCGCATGTTGTGCAGCCGGTCGGCCAGTTTGATCAGAATGACCCTGACATCTTCCGACAGGGTGAGCAGCATCTTTCTGAAGTTTTCAGCCTGCAGGGATGACCGGGAATCAAATACCTCCGATATCTTGGTTAAGCCGTCGATAATGGAAGCGATTTTCTCGTCAAACCAGGCGCGGATATCTTCCAGGCTGTAATCGGAGTCTTCCACCACATCGTGCAGAAGGGCGGAAATGAATGAAGTAACCCCCAGTCCCATTTCGTTTACCACAATATCCGCAACCGCAATGGGATGGTATATGTAAGGTTCTCCCGATTTTCGCCGGTGGTCTTTGTGGGCATCAAATGCCATCTGGAAGGCCTTCCTGATCTTCTGCCTGTCTGCTTCCTTCTGGCAACGGGCACATCTGTCCAGCACCGACTCGAAAGCGGCGAAAATCTTTTCCTTTTCTGTTTTTGTCACAATTGTCATTCCGCGCGATTCACTGGTTTTTATGCCCGAAAACACAAAGGTACAACTAATTTGCATATCTGCTGAACCCGGAAACCGATTGTATGGGCGGGGGAACTATTTTCTGAAAAGCACGGCTACTTTTCCCGTCTTTTCCACCACATCTCCGTCCATATTTTTGATTTTGCAGTAATAAATGTAGATCCCTTCCTGTGGTGTGGTTCCACCGCCGGGATTGCCGTCCCATCCTTCTGAAGGATTGGTGGTTTCGAATACTTTGTTGTTCCAGCGGTTATAGATCACCAGATAGTATTCGCGGGGGAAAAAGGTGTATACGGGTTTGAAAACCCTGTTTACGGGAATATTGCTGTTGGGAACAATTGCCGAAGGGAACCGGATATCGGTTTCCATTTCGATGCAGGCGATGTTGGAACGGCTTTCCCCGGTAATACCGTAGGGATTGCCGGCAGATTCGATGGCTGTTACCCGGTAACAGAAAAGACCGGGCACCGCCTGGGTGCGGAATCCGGAAATATCGTCGGTATATGTGTTGTTCAGCCTGTCGGTGGCACCGATTTCCAGGAAGGGACCGTTACCTATGGAACGGTAAATGACGTATCTGTCAACTCCGCCAATCCATTCCCGGTAGGCATTCCATACGAGATGAACCAGAAAATCTATGGCATTGCCGTGCAGGCTGATATTTGTGGCAGCATTGGAAAGGCATACCGTTTTTCCGCATTCATTCACGGCAGCCAGGCGGTATTCCCAGAGCACGTTCAGGTCTGCCTCCTCGTCGGTGTATTCCACGTATCCGGGATTTCCGCCCGAAAAAACATGCAGGGTGTCGTAAGTTCCCTGCCCGGCGGACCGGCGCAGCAGCCTGTACTCACCGGTTTCGGCCAGGGGGTCAATATGAAAGGAAACCACGATGGTTTCATTGTTTTTCACGGTGGCCTGGTCGGCGTTGATGTAACCGGGAGGCCTCGGCATGTCGGCCGTTACACATACAGTATTGGATGTGGAGGTGCGCCCTTCGGCCGACACAGCCCTGATGCGGAAGCAATATTCCGAGTAGGCGCCGGCTCCGGTGAAAAGCCAGGTGGTGTCGTTCGGCACCTGGCTGGCGGAATAAATAAACGGCCCGCCGTTTTCTGAGGTATAAATGCGGTATTCGAGTATTTCTTCCTGCCAGCCCCTGTATTTGTTCCATTCCAGGGCAATGGTGGCCTCGCAGGGATCGAATTTTGCCGAAGAATGGATGGTGGTGTGGATTTCTCCGAATGCTCCGTTCCAGTTATTCTGGGAGGCGCTGTCCAGTTCTCCAATGCGGTACTTTTCAGATTGCGATCCCGGCATTCCGTTCAGGTGCAGGTAACTGGTGTCTGTTTCCGAATAGGTAGTGTCAATACCATACCAGCCCCAGTTAACATTCTGTAGTTTCCATTGAAAAATTATGTATCCTTCTGCTCCGGGAAGGCGGTTCCATACCATGAAAGGTTTTTCCTGCCCGGCCGTATCCACCACCACACTCAGGGAATCAATCTGCGGAATGGTGTCGCTATACTGGGTATATCCCGGAAGAACGGCGGTCAGCCAGAACAGGATCCGGAGCAGGTATGGTTTCGGGAGGTACATGTTGGATGTGTTATTCACCCATCCGGCCCGCAATCACTTCCTTCATGTTTTCCGGGCTGAGGTATTTTTGCGCCAGCTTCCCGATCTCGCCGGGGGTGATGTTTTTGATCGTTTCCATGATATGCTGTACATGTGACATATCCATTCCGGCATCCACTATGCTGCGGTATGTTTCTGCCGTGGCGAAGGGTCCGTCTAGTTCGCGAAGCAGGTCGCCCATCATATAATTGCGTACCAGGTCCAGTTCTTCATCCCCAACGGGTTTACGCTGCATGGTTTCCATTTCCCGGTAAATTTCTTTAATGGTGTTTGCGGTATTTTCGGCTCCCACCTCAGAAACGATGGTAAGGTACCCTGCATTGTGCAGGGGCGAAAGAAAAGATACGATGCCGTAGGTATATCCTTTTTCTTCCCGGATATTCCGCATCAGCCTTGATCCGAAATACCCGCCCAGGATGGTGTTGAGAACCAGCATGGCAGGGAAGTCGGGGTGGTCCCTGGTAAAGGTAAGGCGGCCGATCCGCAGAGCCGACTGCATATGACGGGGCATTGGGACCACATGCCTTTTGCCGGGACAGGATGTGATATCGGGGAAAGAGGGAAGGGTATCCTCCTCTGTATGCAACGGAAGCGATGCCAGCCTTTTCTTCATCTCATTCAGTCTGGAAGGGCCCGGTTTTCCGGAAACCAGCACCCATGACCGGGAAGAGGCATAGGTTTTTTTCCAGAAATCCCGAAGCACCTCCCGGTTGATCCGGTGGAAATCATCTTCCCTGAGGGTTCTTCCGTACGGGTGGTTTTCACCGAACAGCACTTCCGTGAAACGGTTCCTGGCCCGGTAGGAAACCCGCTCCATTTCCACCAGGAATTGTTGTTTTCTTTTCTGAAGAAAAACGAGGAGTTCTTCCTCGGGAAACACGGGTTCGGTGATCATGGAATGCACAAGACCGGTTACAGGTATCAGGTGTTTGCTCAGGGAGAAAACGGTAAAACCTGCCGTATCGGAGGTGATCCAGGGCTTGAAAACGGCACCGTAATAGTCCAGTTTTTCGGCTAATTCCCGTGCATGGTATTTCTTTGTGCCTTCCTGGAGCAGCTGGTTGACCGCCAGGGCAGTCAGGGGTAATGAAGCATAACGCGATCCGGCGGGAAATGAGTAATCCAGCCTGACAATATCGTGTACTCCACCCTGAATGGTATGCATGGGAAGTCCGTTGCCGAGAATTTCCTGTTCGGGCAGGGGAAACTGGATCTTATCGATGATCCCGTATGCCGGAGTGGTTTTTCTGTCGATCATGTGCTGGTTTCGTGATTCAGGGGTTCTTTCTGCCTGAGGTAATACAGGGTGGAAAGGTTTTCCATCCGGAAAAGGTCACGGGCAATCCGTTTGATTTGCTCAGCCGTCACTTCCCGGTATTTTTCCGTTTCACTGTTGATCATTTCCGCATCTCCCAGCCATTCGAACAGGGCCAGGTTCATGGCTCTGTTCAGGATATCCGTTTCCCCGTACAGCCAGTTGGCTTCCACCTGGTTTTTCACCTTCGCAAGTTCATGGGCAGGTATTGTTTCTTCCCTTATCTTTTTCAGTTCGTCGTGTATGGCTTTTTCTCCCTTTTCCACGGGAACGCCCTCGGTAAGTTTGCCTGTTATCATGAACAGCCCGGGATCCCTTTCTCCGGTAATATAGGCATTGATATCACTGAAAAGTTTTTGTTCCATCACCAGGGAACGGTACAGCCGGGATGATTTCCCGTTCGAAAGGATATCGGATATCAGGTCGCAGGCATGGTAATCTTTGTGTAATCTTTCAGGCATATGAAAGGCCAGGTACAGGGCGTCAAAAGGGATCGGCCTGTGCACCGTGAGTTGCCGGTGGCTTTCCTGCGGTGGTTCGGCAGGCAGGCTCCTGGGACGGATGTTCCGGCGTTCGATATCTCCGAACCAGTGTGCCGCCCTCTCAAATCCCCTGTCGGGCGGAACGTTTCCTGCCAGTACCAGGATGGCATTGTTCGGGGCATAGTGTGAATAGAAAAATTCCTTCACCTCTTCCAGCCCCGCTTCCTGAATGTGACTGATCTCCCGGCCGATGGTGGGCCACCGGTACGGATGCACCTTATAGGCCAGTGGTCTCAGCAGCAGGATGGCATCTCCGTATGGCTGGTTCAGGTATCTCTGTTTGAATTCCTCAATCACTACATGGCGCTGCACCTGCAGGTTTTTTTCCGTGAAATTAAGTTCCAGCATCCGGTCCGATTCAAGCCACAGGCCCGTATCCAGATTGTTCGAGGGAAGGGTAAGGTAATAGTTCGTGATGTCGGTATTGGTAAAAGCATTGTTTTCCCCTCCCACCTTCTGCAGGGGAGTATCATAGGAAGGGATGTTTACCGATCCACCGAACATCAGATGCTCGAACAGGTGGGCAAATCCGGTCCTGCCGGGATCTTCGTCTCTTGACCCCACGTCGTACAGAACATTCACGGCTGCCAGGGGCGAAGCAGGATCATGGTGCACCAGCACCCGCAGCCCGTTACCTAATGTAATTTTTTCAAAGCGGATCATATCGTTTACGGAAGCAGGCATTTTCCTCCCCGGCTTCTTTACCCGGCCAGGTGTCGCAAAGTTACCGAATAATTCATGCTTTCAAAATGCAGAATAAATCTCTTTTACTATTCCTATGGTTAATAGAAGATTGTATTATTTTTGTCACCATGGATATCAAATCGCTGTGGACCCGGATCTACAAATGGCGGTTGAGGAGGATCTCCGACCGCCAGTTTATATTGATACTCAGTGTGGTGGTTGGTTTTGCTGGAGGGTTTGGTGCAGTGATCATCAAAAGCATGGTCCGGTGGATTCAGCAATTGCTGATCTCCCGTTTTCCCAGCGACATGCATAATTATTTCTATTTTCTTTTTCCCCTGGCCGGGATATTTCTTACGGTTCTGTTTGTGAGGTACCTGCTCAGAGATACGGTGGGGCATGGCATCCCCACCGTATTGTATTCCATTTCCAGGAACAACGGGATCATCAAAAGGCACAATATGTTTTCATCCATTGTGTCCAGTGTGCTCACGGTGGGTTTCGGAGGATCGGTGGGACTGGAAGGCCCCACGGTAGCTACCGGCGCCGCCATAGGATCCAATCTGGGTAAACTTTTCCGCCTGAATTACCGGCAGATCATCCTGCTGCTGGGATGTGCCTCCACCGCTGCCATGGCTTCCATTTTCAAAGCCCCCATTGCCGCCATTGTATTTTCCCTGGAGGTGATCATGCTCGATCTCACCATGGCTTCCCTGATCCCTTTGCTGATTTCCAGTGTAACGGCCGTGCTGACCTCCTATGCCTTTCTGGGACAGAATGTGCTGTATCCTTTTGAAATTCAGGAAAAATTCATGGTGAACGATGTTCCCTGGTTCATTATTATGGGAATATTTGCCGGTCTGGTGTCGGTGTATTTCACGCGTATGTACATGCTGATAACCAGTCGCTTTGAAAAGATTGACAGCTGGATAAAAAGGATGCTGTTCGGGGGGCTGGGCCTCGGGGTACTGATTTTTCTGGTTCCTTCCCTCTACGGGGAAGGGTACGAGGCCATCAACAACAGCCTGAACGGCGATTACAGTCACCTGTTTGACAATACTTTATACAGTTCGCTCCATGACAGCCTGCCAGCCATCATTCTCGGATTCCTGGTTATTATCCTCTTCAAGGCAATTGCCACTTCGCTGACATTTTCGGCCGGAGGGGTGGGGGGGCTCTTTGCGCCTACCCTGTTCCTCGGGGCCAATTCGGGATTGTTTTTTGCCAAAATCCTGAACCTGTTCAATGCTCAGGTGTCGGAAAGTAATTTTGCCCTTGTGGGAATGGCGGGGATGCTGAGCGGGATCATTCACGCACCGCTTACCGCCATATTCCTGATTGCCGAAGTAACAGGAGGGTATGAGCTGTTTATTCCCCTGATGATTGTGGCGACCATTTCCTATGCCACCGTCAGGATCTTCGAAACCAATTCGGTGTATACCATCCAGCTGGCCAGGAGGGGTGAGTTGATGTCGCACGACAAGGACAAGGCGGCACTCAGCCTGATGCAGGTTTCCCACCTGATAGAAACCAATTTCGACACCATTTACCCCGATGCCACGCTGGGAGAACTGGTGCAGGTCATCTCGCGATCCCAGAGGAACATTTTTCCGGTGGTGGATGAGGAGAATAACCTGATGGGGATCGTTTTTGTGAACGATATACGGCACATTGTGTTCAACCCCGAACTGTATGACAAAACCTATGTGCGCGATCTCATGTTCATGCCCACACCCATTGTCCACCCCGAAGAATCGATGGAGGAGGTAGCCCACAAGTTCGAGACAACGCAGCATTATAACCTGCCTGTGCTTGACAACGGGAAGTATGTGGGATTTGTTTCTCGGGCCAATGTGTTCAGCCGATACCGGCAACTCATCAGGGATTTTTCCGACGACTGAGTTCCCTCCCTGTTTTTCTTCCATGTTACAGTATCCCGGTTAACGGTAAAATAGTACTTTTGCTGTGTTATGATGGCCGAGCGTATTCTTCACAGGTTTCTGGCCTGGCGGCTGAAGCATATACCACACCGCCAGTTCGTGATCATCCTGAGCCTGGTAATAGGGGTGATGGGAGGACTGGCTGCCATCCTGCTGAAAAATACGGTGCATTACACCAGTGTGCTTCTCACCAACTGGCTTTCCATTGAGAGTGCCAGCGTGCTGTATTTTGCCTACCCCATGATCGGGATTCTGCTGACGGTGGTTTTTGTAAGCCGTTTTGTAAGGGATAAGATCGGGCACGGTATCAGCCGCATTCTTTACGCCATCAGCCGGAGGAACAGCTACCTGGCCCCGCATAATACCTATTCGTCCATGGTGGCCAGTACCCTTACTGTGGGGTTCGGAGGATCGGTGGGACTGGAGGCACCTATTGTACTGACCGGATCTGCTATCGGAAGCAATCTGGGAAGAATCCTCCGCCTGAACTACAAAACGGTAACCCTTCTGGTGGGTTGCGGGGCCTCGGCCGCCATTGCAGGGATTTTCAAGGCCCCCATTGCTGCCGTGGTGTTTGCCCTGGAAGTGTTGATGCTCGACCTTACCATGTCGTCGTTGATTCCCCTGATGATCTCTTCCGTTACCGGGGCTACCGTGGCCAATTTTCTTCTGGGAAGGGATGTGATCTTCAACTATACCCTGCAGGAACCTTTCGAACTGAACAATATCCCGTTTTATATTCTGCTGGGCGTGGTATGTGGCCTGGTATCCTATTACTATACCTGGGGGACCATGAAGGTGGAAAGCCGTTTTTCCCGAATGGACAAACCCTGGAAACGGTTGCTGACCGGCGGGGTGATCCTGGGATTGCTGATCTTTCTTTTTCCGCCCCTTTACGGGGAAGGCTATGAAACCCTGAAATCCATTCTCAGCGGACAGGCGGTGGAGACCCTGCACTCGAGCCTGTTCTATTCGTTCAGGGAACGGTACTGGCTTTTCCTGCTTTTTCTCAGCATGATCGTGGTTTTTAAAATGGTGGCCATGGCGGTTACTACCGGAAGCGGAGGGGTGGGGGGAATATTTGCTCCCACGCTGTTCAGCGGGGGGATCCTGGGATTTGTCTTTGCCAGGGCGGCGAACGGGACGGGTCTGATCCATGTGTCGGAGAGTAACTTCGCGCTGGTGGGTATGGCCGGACTCATGGCGGGCATTATGCATGCCCCCCTGACCGCTATCTTCCTTATTGCAGAGCTGACGGGGGGATACGGGCTGTTCATCCCGCTGATCATTACTTCCACCATTTCCTACATGACCACCATGTATTTCGAACCGCATTCCATTTATACCCGGCGGCTGGCAGAAAGGGGTGAACTGCTGACCCACTACAAGGATCAGGCCGTGCTTACCCTGATGAAGCTGGATGAAGTGATCGAGAAAGACCTGAAAACCGTTTCGCCCAACGCCTCGCTGGGAGAACTGGTAAAAGTGATCTCCAAATCCAGAAGGAACATCTTCCCCGTGGTGGACGGCGAAGGAATCCTGAAAGGCATTGTGCACATGGATCAGATCAGGGATATTATCTTTAATCCCGATCTGTATGAAACCATGTTCGTGCGCGACCTGATGATCCTGCCGCCTGAGACCATTTCCCCGGGAGATTCCATGGAGATGGTAATGAACAAATTCAATGAAACGGGGGCATGGAACCTGCCGGTAGTGGACAGAGAAAAATACATGGGTATGATATCGAAATCGAAAATGTTCTCCGTATACAGAAAATGGCTGATGGAAATCTCATAGTGCTGAACAACTGTTTTTGCAGGGAGTGGAAGTTATCCAAAATCTTTAACTTTGCCCGATAACATCTTAATTTCAGATCTATGAAACGCGACCAACTGGTATTCAATCTTATCAAACAGGAAGAAAACCGACAAAAGAACGGGATCGAGCTGATCGCCTCGGAGAATTTTGTGAGTCCGCAGGTTCTGGAAGCCATGGGATCCTGCCTGACCAACAAGTACGCCGAGGGATATCCGGGCCACCGGTATTACGGTGGCTGCGAAATAGTAGACCAGACCGAGCAGCTGGCCATCGACCGGTTGAAGGAACTGTATGATGCAGAATATGTGAATGTCCAGCCACATTCGGGAGCACAGGCCAATGCGGCCGTATTTCTCACCTGCCTGAACCCCGGCGATACCTTTCTGGGTCTGGACCTGTCACATGGCGGACACCTTTCCCATGGTTCGCCGGTTAACCTGTCGGGTATTCTGTACCGGCCGGTGGCATACGGAGTGAAGAAAGATACCGGTACGGTAGATTACGATATGATGGAGGAACTGGCCCTGAATGAAAAACCCCGGTTGATCATGGGCGGGGCTTCCGCCTATTCGCGCGAATGGGATTATGCCCGCATGAGGGAGATTGCCGATAAGGTGGGGGCTATCCTGGTGGTGGATATGGCCCATCCGGCAGGGATCATTGCAGCCGGTTTGCTCGATAATCCATTGAAATACGCCCATATTGTTACTTCTACCACCCATAAAACCCTGCGGGGCCCGAGGGGAGGGATCATTCTGGTGGGAAAAGATTTTGAGAACCCATGGGGCAAAACTACACGGAAAGGCGTGGTGCGGAAAATGTCGTCCCTCCTGAATTCAGGGGTGTTCCCCGGAACACAGGGCGGACCGCTGGAACATGTGATCGCTGCCAAGGCCGTGGCTTTCGGCGAAGCCCTTCAGCCTGAGTTCAGGGAATACCAGAAACAGGTAGTGAAGAATGCACGCAAAATGGCGGCTGAATTTATCGAGCGGGGTTACCAGGTGGTGTCAGGTGGTACCGACAACCATTCCATGCTAATCGATTTGAGAACCAAATATCCCGAAATTACTGGCAAACAGGTGGAAGATGCCCTGGTTCAGGCCGACATTACCGTGAACAAGAACATGGTGCCGTTCGATTCCCGTCCGCCTCTGCATACGTCGGGGCTGCGGCTGGGAACCCCTGCCGTGACCACACGGGGAATGAAAGAAAACGATATGGTGACCATTGTGGATCTGATTGACAGGGTCATTCAGAACTATCAGGATGAAGATCTGATCAGGAGTGTGAAGAAAGAGGTAAATGAAATGATGGCGGGATATCCCCTGTTTGCAGGATGAACTTTTCTGGAAGCGTAACGTATTGATTCATTTTTATTAAATTTAACCGGCTTATCACAATCCAATCGCAGTCCATGTCAGACAATAAGCTGATTTTTGTGGTGGATGACGATCCCTTCATCCTGAACCTGGTCAGAAAAAGGCTGGAAAACAAGGCTTATGACCTGGAAACGTTCATGTACGGGGAGGAGTGCCTGAGTCAACTCGACCGAAAACCCGATCTGATCATTCTCGATTATCTTTTTATGAAACCCGATGCCCGGGTAATGAACGGCATGGAAATCTTTGAAAAGATCAGGGAAAAGGAACCGGATATCCCCGTGATCATGCTGTCGGGTCAGGACAGCGGGAATATTGTGCTCGAACTTGCCAGAAAAGGCATAGAAGACTACGTGATCAAAGACAATGAACTGATGGATAACCTGGAAATAGCCATCACCGAACTATTCAGGAAGGAATGAAACAAAACCGTGTGCAGAGCAATCAACCGTTTTGTTGTCATTCCGTTATTTTTTCCGGGAGAAAGCAGCATGGCAGGGGTGCCTGAAAGAAGGAAACCTCTGCTTTTTTAATAGCAACGGATAATGGACTGGATGCCGATGGAGTGGTACATGATACTGGCTGTGATCGGTATCGGATTTATGGCTGGTTTCATCAATACCCTGGCCGGCGGCGGCTCCCTTCTTACCCTGCCTCTTCTGATCTTTCTGGGGCTGCCGGCCAATGTGGCCAACGGGACCAACCGGGTGGCCCTGATTCTGCAGAACATGGTGGCGGTGGGCAGTTTCCGTCAGCAAAGAGTGCTGGACCTGAAAACCGGGATCAGGCTGGCCCTGCCGGCTGTTATCGGATCACTGATCGGCGCCCAGATAGCGGTTAACCTGAATGAAGAGGTAATGGAAAAAACCATCGGCGCCCTTCTGGTGGTGATGTTCTTCATTATTTTGTACAAGCCCGATAAGTGGGTGAAGGAGCAGGTACAGACCGGCTCTGTGCGTTCGAAAACCAGCTGGTTGCAGGTGGTCCTGTTTTTTTTCATCGGTATCTATGGTGGTTTTATCCAGGCCGGTGTGGGTTTTTTCCTGCTGGCCGCCCTGGTGCTCGGTGCCGGTATCGACCTGGTCAGGGCCAATCCCATCAAGCTGCTGGTGGTGCTGGTATATAATATTTTTGCCCTGGGTGTATTCCTGTTCAACGATCAGGTAAGGGTCGGGATAGGACTTATCCTGGCAATAGGGAATATGCTGGGAGCATTCGTGGGATCGAGGATGGCGGTTAAACGCGGGGCGGGATTCGTCAGGATCATTCTCCTGGTAACTCTGCTGTTGTCAGCGGCCAAGCTGGTTGGTTTGCTCGATCCTGTTATCGGCATGGTTACCGGCTGACAGCTATTCCAGAATAAAGTAATACGTAATGGTTCCTTTCTGAAAGGCAGGGGCATCCTGCTTTGGATCGAATTTGGCCGCCAGGGCGGCTTTTCTGGCCACGGAAAGCAAATAATCGTCCAGGGTGGTCGATCCTTTTACCCCGGGAATGGCTTTGGTGACATTTCCATACCGGTCTACGGTGACTTCAACCACCACCCGTCCGTCTTTCTGGTAATTGTATTCGGGCTTGGGCAGGTACTGGGGTGTTCTGCCGGCCAGATCGAACGAAATGCCTTCGTCACCCAGTCCCCGGCCTGTCCGGCTTGTGCTTTCCACCGAACCCTCCGTGCGGCCCTGGTTCCCTTCTTCTTCGGCTTCTCCTTCACCCGTGCTCTGTGCCGATTCCAGATTTTTCCCCGACAGGGCAGCCCGGGTCCGGTCGTATATTTCTTGTATCTTTCTCTGTTCTTCCAGACGGCGCTGCCTTTCCAGCTCTTCCTGGCGCTGCCGCTCCAGTTCTTCCTGGCGCTGCCTTTCCAGCTCCTTTTCACGTGCTATCTGCTCGGGTGTTTTTTCGGGGGGAGTGATTGTTTCCCGGCCCGATTCCACGGAAGCCGTTTCCTCAAAATCCTGGGTTATGACTTCCTCTTCCGATTGCCTGGTTTCGGCGGGAGGAGGTGTGGAAGATTGTGGTTCAGGTGTAGCGGAAGCCCGGGAAGGTTCGATCAGTCCGCTGCCGCTTTCCGTCGATCCGAAATTGATCAGGATCCCTTCTTCCTCGGGAATTTCAGGAGGTGAAAATCCCAGGATCAAAAACAGTACCAGCAGCACCCCGTGAAAAACCACGGTGCCGATCAGTCCTCTCCGGTGTATGAACAGATCATGCAGCATGCCTATTTGGGCCTGGTGGCCAGAATGAGCTTGTATTCGTTGTCTTTGGCAATATTCATCACCCTGACCACGTATTCAATGGGGACACTCTGATCCACATGCAGGGAAATGTATATATCGTGGTTATCCCCGATTCTTTCCTGTAAAACCCGTTCCAGATCTTCAAAGGCCACAGGCCTGTCTTCCACGTAATATTCAATGTCTCGCGTGATGGATACGGTGGTCAGCGGCTTGGCAGATGTCTGGTTGTTGCTCTGGGGTAGCAGCAGCTTGAGCGCCGTAGGGTGGATGAGGGTGGATGTGATCATGAAAAAGATCAGCAGCAGGAAAATGATATCCGTCATTCCGGCCATGCTGAAACCGGCGCTGATCTTATTTCTGCTTTGAATGGCCATTTTCTCCTTATTTGACGGGTTCGTTGAGGATATCCATAAATTCGGTGGTCCGGGCTTCCAGGTTGAACACAACCTTTTCCACTTTGGCTACCAGAATGTTGTAGGCAAAATATGCCACGATACCCACGATCAGCCCGGCTACCGTAGTGACCAGGGCGGTATAGATGCCGTTCGAAAGCATTCCTACGTCTACGTTGTTCCCGGCATTCGACATGTCATAAAAAGCAATGATCATCCCCATTACCGTTCCCAGAAAACCGATCATGGGAGCCCCTCCGGCTACCGTGGCCAGGGTGGGAAGCCCTTTTTCCAGTTTGTAGACCTCCAGCTTGCCCACATTCTCAATGGCCGCACTGATATCGTTCAGCGGCCGCCCGATCCGGCTGATCCCTTTTTCGATCATCCGGGCAATGGGCGTGTCGGTCGACTGGCAAAGGGTGAAGGCCGATTCTATTTTGTCTTCATGGATGTATTCCTTGATACGGTTCATGAAGGTGATGTCTTCCTGCGATGCTTTTCTGATAACAAAAAACCTTTCCACAAATATGTATACGGCTATAACCGAAAGAAGGGCTATGGGGATCATTACCCATCCCCCTTTGAAGGCGAGGTCCCAGTAGGAAAGGGTCTCAACCTGAACTTCACCTGTTTGCACGGCGGCGGTATCCGCCATCTGGATCTGTAATAGTAACCAATTCAGCATGCTCTGTATTTTTGTTTGCGAAGTTAAGAAAAAAACGAGAATGAATCCGGAATATTATTCGGGCTTGTGATTTCCCGGACCGGTTATTCATCCTCTTCTTTTTTCCCGAATAGTTTGTCCCAGTACCGGCCCATCAGCTGACCGAAAGAATCGAATTCTTCCCGGTAAAAAAGGCCGATTCCCTGGGTGTACGGTGCCTGTTCATAGATCAGCTTGTCATTGGCCCTGTTGAAGGCTTTCACACGCAGCTTCCCGCTTTCGTTCAGCTTCACCTCCACATTGAAATCACCCACAATGTTGCTGGTACTGGTCTGCGACTGGTATCCGCCCACGTCCACATTTCCGTTGATGGCAACCCGGTCGTCAAGCAACTGGGTCGACAGGGCCAGTTCCACCTGATCGCGGTTGATCTCGTCGCCCGGCCGGTAGGTAAAACCGATATCCAGGTCATTGCTGATCTGCGAAAGCCAGCGGCTGAGCTGGTTTGACAGCAGCTCGCTGGTGGTGACTCCCACACTTTCGGCTCC
>DQWH01000083.1 GCA_011042635.1 Bacteroidota bacterium
CACCAGGCTGAAGGAAGCTTACGAAAAGAAAGACCTGGATGCCATAGACAAAGCTTCGGCTGAGCTGAACACCGCATGGCAGGCAGCTTCCGAAGACCTCTACAAGGCAAGTCAGGAAGCCGGTGCAACATCACAGGAAGCCGGCGGTGAAAAAACCGAGGGGAAAGAATCGAAAAAAGACGACGAAGAAGTGACCGATGTCGATTTCGAAGAAGTGAAATAAATGATTCCGGGAAAAAAGGAGGCTGATGAACAAATTCAGCCTCCTTTTTTTTATCCGGCAGGCTGCCAACCAGGGAGCCACGGAAATAAATTAATGCCTATATTCGTTTATTGAGAAAACATCCCCTGTTTCATGGCTGTAAATAAATACCTTCCCTTCATCGCCTTTCTTTTCCACGCTATCCTGCAGGGCCAATCATTTACGCGAAACGACACGGTTTTCAACCAGATCGGGCCCCGGGGAATGAAACAGGGATACTGGGAAAAAACATACCCCGACGGAACCGTGGAATACAGAGGGTATTTTGTGGATAACCAGCCTGTGGGCGAATTCATCCGCTATCATGAAAACGGCCATGTCAAAGCCAGAATGTACTTCACGGGGAAAAACGGCGTTTCCTATGCCCGGCTTTATTACGGCGACGGAACCCTCGCCGGCGAGGGTAAATACACTGGAACCCGGAAAGACAGCACCTGGAAATACTATTCCTACTACGGCGGGCACCTTTCCTATATGGAAAATTACCTGAACGGAAAAAAAGAAGGAATTTCCCTGAAATATTATCCCGACGGATCGGTGGGAGAAAAACTGGAATGGAAAAACGCCCAACGCCACGGAGTGTGGCAGCAATATTATATTGACGGAACCCCGCTTCTTCGGTCTACTTATGTAAACGACAAGCTGAACGGACCCTATACCATCTGGCATGAGAACGGAGTAAAGGCCATTTCCGGGAACTATCGGATGGATGTACGGGAAGGCAACTGGAAATATTATGATGAGGAAGGAAACCTGAAGGTTACCATCACCTACCGCGACGGGGTCCCCCTAAATCAGGACCAGCTGTTGAAGCAGGAACTGGAATTCCTGAACCGGCTGGAACAGAACAAAGGGAAATTTACCGAACCGGAATTAGAAGACCTGATCAGGAAATAATCCGGAATATGCCGGCATATACCATATCCACCTTTTACTGCGTGTTTACCGGCATTTTGCACATTTTCCCACGCCCTTTACTCAAATTCACTGTACTGGCAGGATGGTTCTTTTGTTCCCTGTTTTCCGTTCTTGCTCAGCCGGCCGAAGCAGTCTACCGTATCAGCTTTACCGGCAAAACGGGTACTCCGTTCGCCCTCTCTTCTCCTGAAAATTTTCTTTCGCCCGCTGCCATCCAAAGGCGGCAGCAACAGGGCATTGCGGTCGATTCGCTCGATTTGCCTGTAAATCCCGCCTATGCCGATTCCCTTTCATCCATGGGATTCAGGATCCTGTCCCGTTCCCGCTGGATGAACAGCCTGGTGGCCCTCTCTGCCAACCCGCTTGCAGCCGAAACAGCCCGCACCATTTCCTTCATCAGGGAGGTGAAAAAAATCAGTTCAGGTCCGGGAAAGAAACAGAAAAAGGAAAAATGGCTCCTGCCCACCGCACCGGCAGAAAGTACCCTGCCCGCATCGGAATACGGATACGCGGAAGTCCAGACCCTCATGCTCAGGGGGAACTTCCTGCACGGCATGGATTTCAGGGGACAGGGCATGACCATTGCCGTAATCGACGGAGGATTTGCCGGCACCGACACCTACCGTATTTTTTCCGGTACCGATATCCTGGGTACCCGGAATTTTCTGCAGCCGGCGGAAGATGTATACCGATACCATTCCCATGGCATGCAGGTATTGTCGGTGATGGCTGCCAACCGGCCGGGGATACTCACCGGCACTGCCCCCCTGGCCTCATACTGGCTGTTGGTTTCCGAAGATACGGATTCGGAATCCCCGCTGGAGGAGGAATTATGGATATCGGCCGCAGAGCTTGCCGACAGCGCCGGAGTCCATATCATCAATACCTCCCTGGGTTACAGCGCTTTTGATGATCCCACCCTGAACCACCTGCCGGAAGAAATGGACGGGAATACCACCCGCATTTCCAGGGCGGCCGATATAGCCGCTTCCAGGGGCATAGTGCTGGTAACCAGTGCAGGCAACGAAGGAAACAACAGCTGGAGAGTGATCACGGCTCCTTCCGATGCCGACTCCACCCTGGCAGTGGGGGCGGTCGACAGGAACGGGATACGAACGGAGTTCAGTTCAACGGGATGGTACATTCAGGGAAAAACCAAGCCCGATATCATGGCTATGGGAGAAGAAGTGGCCCAGATCATCCCGGGGGGATTTCCCGGAACGGCCAACGGCACCTCTTTCGCTGCTCCGCTCATTGCCGGGCTGGCTGCCTGCCTGTGGCAGGCTCACCCCGAAGCCACCGCCATGGATATCGTCGAAGCCATACGGCAAAGCGGCCACATGGCATACAACCCCGATTCCCTGTACGGTTACGGAATTCCCGATTTTGAACTGGCTCATCTTATCCTCTCGGGGATTTTTCAGGCCAATCTGCAAAGAAAAAACACCTGCCGGGTGTACCCCAATCCCTTCACCGATTCCTTCACCATCAGATTGTTCAATGAAAAGGGAGAACTCATCAGCCACCACGGCGAGCGCATTCTGATCAGGATCTTCAGTCATACCGGACAAACCTTGTGGACACAGCAAATCACCACCAGCGTATCTCCCCTGTCGCTTGTAAGGATCTCCGCTCCGGGAAATCTGCAGTCAGGCCTGTATATCCTGGAAATTACCTCCTCCCACAGCACCTGTCGTACCCGTATAGTTAAAAAAGATTAATTTTACTTCATGCAACAGGAAAAGGTCACACTCAGGGAACTGAACCTGCGAATTCAACAGGTTATCAAAACCGGTCTGCCCGAACCGGTATGGGTGGTGGCCGAAATCAGCGAGATCAAAATCCATTCTGCAGGCCACTGTTATCTGGAGCTGGTGGAAAAATCGGAAGATGAAGAAGGTCCTGTAGCCCGGGCACGGGGCATTATCTGGGCCTTCGTATTCAGGATGCTGAAACCCTATTTCGAAACCACTACCGGCCAGGTACTGAGAGAAGGGCTGAAAGTGCTAATCAAAGCAACGGTAGAGTTTCACGAATTATATGGTCTTTCCCTGAATATCACCGATATCGATCCGGGATATACCATAGGCGACCTGGCCCTGCGGAAAGCGGAAACCATTCGCCGCCTGGAACAGGACGGAGTGATCCATATGAACCGGGAACTCGAACTTCCCCCCGTACCGCAGCGAATTGCGGTTATTTCGTCTGAACAGGCGGCCGGATTGCAGGATTTTCTCGACCAGTTGCATCACAACCCGCAGGGATATGTATTTTATACCCGGATCTTCCCGGCCCTGATGCAGGGCAGAGAGGCGGAAACCTCCATCATTCGTGCCTTTGACACGATATTCCGGTTCGAGGATTTTTTTGATGTGGTTGTCCTGATACGGGGAGGAGGATCACAGGCCGATCTGGCCTGCTTCAACAATTACCGGCTAGCATACCATATAGCCCAGTTCCCCCTGCCGGTCATTACCGGCATCGGACACGAGAAAGATGAATCGGTGGCCGATATCGTGGCCCATACCGCCCTGAAAACCCCCACGGCAGTGGCCGAATTTCTTGTTGACCGGGTTTCTGCCTTCGATGAACACCTTTCCCGGCAGGCCTCCCTGGTTTCGGAAGGGGTTATGGCCATTCTGAAGTCCGAAAAACAGAGGATAGACCGGATTACCAGGATATTTTCCCCCCTGGTGATGCAGGAACTGAACAGAAGAAAACACCGGCTGTCCCGGTCGGTGCATATCCTGCAATCGGCAGCCAGAAACCTGCTGAAAAGCAACCACCATTCCCTGAGGGATATACGTTCCCGGTCGGCACATCAATTCCGACTGCTTTTCCGTACCGAACGGGAAAGAACCGCCAAACTGACATGGCAAACCGTTCATTCGGGCAGGCAGTTCATCAGAAATGCGGCATTGCGACTGGAAATGTTTGAAAAAACAAACCGGTTGACCGATCCCGCACAGATCCTGAGGAAGGGCTTTTCCATCACGTATCACGAAGACAAGGTGGTCAGGGACAGTCAAACCCTCTCGGAAGGACAGAGCATACAGACCCGCCTGTTCAGGGGAACCGTATCCAGCAGGGTGGAAAGCACCGATCCGGGCGGAACAGGAAATACCTCACAGGATGATCCGCAGAAAGATAAAACACAACATAAAAGCACAACAAAATGACCGCCAGGAAAGAAACTAGCTATTCCGAAGCCATCGGTGAGATCGAGGAAATACTCACACAGATCGAAAACGAAGAACTGGATGTGGACGAGCTCAGCCTGAAGGTAAAACGTGTGGCCTCGCTCATCAGATTATGCCGTGACAAACTCGGCAAAACGGAAGCGGAAGTGGAAAAGATCCTGAAAGAGATGGACGAAGACACCGAATAAGCCGGTCGCCCGTGCTAGAAAGACTCTTCCAGATGATAATCAGCCAGTCGCACGAGGGGATCCTGCACAATCAGAGGGTCTGAATACCCGTACCTGGCTGAAAGTTCCCTGACCATCCCCCGGAATATCCAGGCCACCGAACCCACCCAGCCCAGGCGGTCACCGGGTAATTTTTGAATGTATTGTTCGAATAAACGTGACAGGGCCGATTCCACAATGGATCTTACAAAAGGATCTTCTTTCCTCTTCCCAAGAAAAGGAACAAAAGAGGCCAGGTACCTGTTCGGGTAGGTACCTGTATAGACTCTTTCGAGGACTTCCCCGGGTTCGGGCCGGTATTCATCTTTGAGTGCCTCAGCCAGATGACCCGGAAGCGAACCCTCCAGGTAATGACGCAACAGTTCCTTCCCAAAAAATGCCCCGCTGGCGGGATCTCCCAACACATACCCCAGCGAAACGGATGTCTGTGTGATCATTCCCCTGTGGCAGACCCCCGCGGAAGTTCCCGTACCCAAAATTACGGCAATTCCACGTTCATTCCCGAAAAGGGCACGGGCTGCCCCCAGCAGATCGGAATGCACTTCGATGTCTGCCCCCGGGAAAAAAGCAGCCAGAGCCTTTCCCACCCTCTCCCTTGGTGAAGGGTACAGGCAACCGGCACCGTAAAAGAATACCTTTTCGGGTGGAACAACAAATTCCTGTTCAGACAGCTGCTTCTGAAGATCCCCGGCAATTTCGCCGGTTTTCTGCTGGTACGGATTGATCCCGGACGTCGTGAAGAATCTTTTTTTTCCCTCCCTGCCGACCGAACACCAGCCGGTGGAAGTAGATCCGCTGTCGGCAATCAGTATCATGGGGAATCCTCCTTTTCAATGCGGGTATATTTCAGTTCCAATAGATTCATGGGATTGGTAACCAGTCCTTTTACAAATACCGGAGTAAAACGCACCACCCGGTCATAGAACAGGGGGACCACCACGGCCTCGTCAATAATTATCTGATCCATCCGGTGATACAACTCTGTTCGCCGGTCATGTTCGGTTTCAGCCAGGGCTTCTTCATACAGACTGTCATACACTGGAGAACGGTATCGGGTATAATTTGGGCCGGCAGGACTGAAATTTTTACTGCAAAACAGAGCCAGGTAATTCTCCGCATCGGGATAATCGGCAATCCACGATCCTCTGAAGAAGGCCAGTTTCCCGTTGGCCACATTGTTCCTGAAAGCTGCACCGGTGCTTACTTCGATGGCAATCCGGATACCCAATTGCGAGAGTTCATGCTGTATGTATTCGCATAGATCCAGGTAATCGGATGTGGTGGTCAGGATTATTTCGGGCAATCCTTCACCCTGGGGATATCCGGCTTCCTTCAAAAGTTGGCGGGAGAGATCGGGACGGTAAGTATATCCCCTCACCTCCTCGGAAAAGGCAGGTATTCCGTCGGGAACAAAACCGGCGGCAGCCGGTCTTCCCAGTCCGTTCCTCAGGTAAGTGATCATTTTCTGCCGGTCGATGCCGTAATTAATGGCCTTCCTGATCCTTACATCCTGCAACGGAGCACTGGCGGCAGGCATACCGGAATCTACCAGAAATCCCAGATATTCCGTGTTCAGGTAGGGAGCCACCGTCAAACGAATCGTTCCGGCATATTTCGGATTGAGTTTTCCGCTACGGGTAAGTAATTCCGATTTGTACGCGGCATGCACCCCGCTGAGAAAATCGAGGTTTCCTTTCATAAATTCCAGGAACTCCGACTGTTTATCACTGATAAAAGTAATGGCCACGGCATCCAGGTAAGGCAGTTTCTCACCGGCTGAATCGGTTTCAAAATATTTTTCGTTCTTTCTCAGGACCAATTTTTCACCTTCCTTCCACATTCTGAAACGGAACGGACCGGTACCCACAGGATGATTTCTGAAACCCTCCCCGTAGAAATTCACCGCTTCCTCCGGTACTACCGAGCAGTACGGCATGGTGAGTATCCCCATAAATGCCGGGAAAGGCTGTTGCAGAGTAATCCGGAAAGTGCTGTCATTCAGGGCTTCGAATCCGTTTTCCGGTCGCACCAGGTGGAATATCCATGCTCCGGGTGAAGCCACCTGGGGATCCAGAATCCGCGAAAAGCTGTACACAAAATCATGGGCCGTCACCTTCCGGCCTTCCCCGCCGGGAAATACAGGATCGTCGTGAAAATAAACATCCTGCCGAAGATAAAAGGTGTATTGCAGGCCGTCGCCGGAAATTTCCCATGAACGCGCAATACAGGCAACCACCCTCAGTTGCGGATCCATCTGCACCAGCCCGTTGTATAACTGGTTCACCGGCCAGATAATGGTCTGATTCCTGGCAAAGGCAGGATCAAGAGTAGCGATACCTTTTGATTCGTTGTACCTGAATACCGTTCCCCGGTTATCCGTTTCCTGCACACCGACACAGGATAAGGTCAGAATAACCGGCCACCACAGGATGGCCTGCACGATATGGCACATGCGATGGCTTTTGCCCACGGAATCCGTTTCCCCAGGAAAAATTTTCACCTCATCATGCAAATTTTGCCAGAAATTTTTCAATTTTCCTGATCAATAACTTGAACTGGATGGGTTTGGAAATATGATCGTCGCATCCGGCATTCCTGATCCGTTCCATATCTTCGGGCATAGTGTAAGCCGTCTGGGCAATCACGGGCATGCCGGGATGTGCCGATTTGATAGCCCGGGTGGCTTCCAAACCGTCCATGTCGGGTAACTGGACATCCATCAAAACCAGGCTGATATCTTCATTATCCCGGCAGAGGTCGATGGCATTCTGGCCGGTTTTCACCCACAGAATGGTAGCATGAGTATCCTTCAGCCCAGCCTTCAGCACCAGAAAGTTCGATTCATTGTCTTCCGCCACCAGAAAGGTAAAATTTGACCAGTCAGGCACCTCGGCCAGAGGCTCCTTTCTCCCGCCGGCCGCCTGAATATCACTCGCAGGCTCATAAGGCAGGGAAAAATAAAAGGTACTGCCCTGCCCCGGAGACGATTCCAGCCATATCCGGCCTCCCATCACTTCCACCAGTCCTCTGGATATAGCCAGGCCCAGGCCCGTCCCTCCATATTTTCTGGTAGTGCTTCCGTCGGCCTGTCTGAAACGTTCAAAAATCAGGTTGAATTTGTCTTCGCTGATCCCGATACCCGTATCTTTCACATAAAAAGTGATCATGCCCTTTTCCTCCGGAAGACATCCGATCTCTATGCTTCCTTCATCGGTAAATTTGATGGCATTGCCGATCAGATTGGAAAGGATTTGCCGGAATCGGAGAGGATCGGTATAAAGGCCTTTCTTCATGCAGGACGTATCATGAACGATCAGCTCCACCGGTTTTTCAAGTTTTCTGATCTCGTGCAGGTAGGAGATTTTCAGTTCATTCATGATCGATGTCACATCACATTCCATGCTGTCGATCGACATAATCCCCGATTCCAGTTTTGAGAAATCGATGATATCGTCAATCAGGGCCGATAACAAATTGACATTGTTCTTGATGATGGATGTATATTCCTTTCTGGCTTCATCATCAATGTCAAAATTACTGATCAGTTCGGAAAAACCCGAAATGGCATTCATAGGGGTCCTGATCTCATGAGAAAGGTTGGCCAGAAAAGCTGTCTTCAACTGGTCCGATTCTTCCGCCTTTTCTTTGGCACTGCGCAATTCTTCCTCCATCATTTTCCGTTCGGTAATATCTTCCTTCACGGATACAAAATGAGTGATCTCGCCTTTTTTGTTCCTGACGGAACTGATGGATGCCAGTTCCCAGAAGAACTCCCCGTTTTTCTTACGGTTCAGGAATTCACCCCTCCATTCCTTTCCGCTGAGAATGGTATCCCACAGGTTGGCATAAAATTCCTCCGGATGCTCCCCTGATTTCAGGATAGCTGGTTTCTTTCCCATCACCTCATCGTAAGAATAACCGGTAAGCTGGCAAAAACGCGGATTGACATATTCTATTTCCCCGTTGGGGTCGGTGATCAGAACGGAAACCGGCGAATGGGAAACCGCTTCGGAAAGGGTTTTGATCTGCTTCTGGGCTATGACCCGCTGGAGGGCAATAGACGTTTGTTTGACCAGTGCCTCGAGTATCTCCGGCCTGAATCTTCTGTTCCCCCTTCTGTGGAGAATGGTGGCACAACCATAAAGGGATCCGCCCCATACGAACCCCATACCGTATACCTCCTCAATATTCAGCCGTTCCATCAGTTCGTCCGATTCCTTCCCTCTGACCTGTTTCATGGTTAGATCGGTAATCCCCTGATCCAGCTTTTTCAGCCTGCCCGTTTTCATATCCTGGAGGTAAGGCTCAACTACCGGCAAACGGATCTCCCCGGGAAACTGCCCGGTGCGAAAAGGCTCCAGTAGCCCGGGCTCTTTCAGCCCTTCATAACTTCTGAGCACCAAATGGTTTTCTTTGGCATCATAGGAACTCACCAGAACAATACAATCACCCAGCAGGGAATGAATACTCTTTGCCGCATGCCGGTATAGATCGTCTTCCGTATCAATTTCCAGCACATCCAGGGCGGTATCTGAAAGAAACTTCAGATTCTTCTGATATTCCTTTTCCTGCTCCGATGCCAGGATCTGTGCCGTCATATCGTAAATGGTAACTGCCACCAGGTCAAGCTCCCTTTCATGACCAGGAATGGTGAGCCATTGCGTTTTGGCATATACCTCGCTACCGTCGGTTTTTATATACCGGGTCTGCTTCTCGAAATAATGCGAACCTTCATAGAGCTGGATCAGTCCTTCCATAAACATCCTGACACTGTCGGGAGTAATAATTTCCAGATAACGTTTTTCCAGTTCTTCCCGGTTCGTTAACCCGAAAAGGTCAAGGAATGCCCTGTTCAGGTTCATGATCTTCACTTTTCCCCGGCATTCCAGTTTTTTTTCCGGATGTTGCTCAAAATATTCCCGGAAATCGGTCACCCCCTGCCTGGCCAGTTCATCCAGCATGGTTTTCGATCCGGAAAAATCTTCATAGATATGAGCAACAGGAGAATATTCCAGCATGGCCTTCAACTCGGCCTCCTGGTTCAGCAGTTGCTTCTGGTATTCCTTGATGGGAGTAATATCTGCCAGTGAAACAATCCGCTCACGGGTTTCCGGATCCACAGCCACCTGCATGAATATGTGCTTTACACTGCCGTCTCTGTGCAGCAACCTGAATTCATAGGAAGAGGGAGCCTCTTTCCCCTGGGTTCTGTCCCGGTGGTATTTAGACATCATGGGCAGGTCATCAGGATGGATAAAGGCATCCCACTTCATTTTGCCAATCAGCTCTTCTCGTTTGTATCCGGTAAGCTGCTCAACATCATGGTTACACATCCTGATGATCATATTATCAAAGAACGAGAGGGTGGCGGTGCCGGTGTTTTCAAAAATCCGCCTGCATTTTTCCTCCATGCGTTCCAGGGCCAGTTGTTGTTCTCTCAACTCGGTAATATCCCGCGCCGTACAGATCAAATAGTCGTCACCTGAGGTACCCGGATGTACCGGAGTCCATTTTACCCGAAACAACCGCGACCGTTTTCCCTTTCCAGTTAACCAGATATCCTTTTCACAATCATGTCCCGATTCCACCGTTTCCTGTGCACCGGCGGCCAGTTCCTGCACTCCTTCATGCTGACCCAGCACTTTGAGCGAGGCTCCTTCCAGCTCTTCCTTGCTTTTTCCCCAAAAACCGGCAAATGCCCGGTTTACCGTTTCCAGCCGGTGTGGCGATGACTGGAACCATACATGCATATCAATATGGTCGAGCAACAATTGATGCTCTTCGGCTTTTTTTCTGAACCTGACTTCCATCCCTATCTGTTTCCTTTTTTCATCCCTTCGGGCAAGGGCCTGGAAAATAGCCGGGCCCAGGCGGTTCAGATTCGACTTGAGTACATAATCCCAGGCTCCGTTGTTCAGGCATGTCGCCGCCGTAGCTTCATCAACGGTCTCCGTCACCACAATCACGGGCAGGTCGGGGAAGTGTGCCGACAGCCACTCCAGTTCTTCCCTGACATCATAGCCCGGAACCGAATAAGAATAATCTGTGAGCACGATATCGGCTGCCTCCCGGGCAAGCGATTCCCTCATTTTTTCAGCCGACCGTACCCAGTTCAGGGCATAATGCCATCCGGCTTTGTCGAGACTTTTCCTGATCAGTTCGACAGCAAGCGGATCATCTTCGATCAACAGGATATGCAACTTGCGGGTCACGGGAATGGTCCGGTCTTTCCCGTAAATGTAAGCACATTTTTTTATCTACCGAAGTCCGCCGGTAAATTCCCTCGGGAAAAATACCTCTGCCGGAAGTAAAAAATAGCTGTCACCTTTTTCAGAAATTCAGCCGGATCCCCGTCATGAAATGTATACCTGCCTGGGGAAAGTATCCGTATTCTGTGTATTCCCCGACTTCCTGCACAACCGCCCGGTACACCCAGGCATGGGTTTCATACGTATGATCAAACAGATTATAAATCATAAACCTGATCTGCAGGGAACCGAATCCCTGAATATCCCTTTCCCAGGCAAGGTTCAGATCGGTCACCCAGTAAGGGTCCACCGACCTTTCGAGGTTCGAAGTATTGTCAATAAACTGCCTGCCCACATACCGTGTTTGCCAGTCGGTGGTAAAACCGCTGAACCATTCGTATTGCCAACCGGCCGCTCCGGCAAAAGAAGGTGAAAAAGACAATTGCGTATTCCCCAGCTTTTCCTCCCGGTAACCCAGGAAGTTCCATTCTTCATCGTAAAGCTCGATTTTTTCCGTAAAATCGAGGATCAGATTACGCGAGAGGGTGGCATTCAGCGACCAGGAAAAACGGTTGCCAAGCCGCCCACCCGCCTCCGCTTCCACTCCCGCCCGGTAGCTGCGGGGCACATTCGTCATTACCGGATATCCCACATAATTGATCTCACCAGTGGTCACCAGCTGATCTCGATAATACATATAATACGCATTTACACCGGCGGTTATTCTTTTTCCACGCAGCCGGTACCCGGCCTCCAGGTCGTACAGCTTTTCCGCCACGGGAGGGGGATTCCCGGCAGCCTGTGCATCCACAAAATTATCCCGGGTGGGTTCCCTGCTGCCAACGGCAAAGGAAAGATAAGCTTCCTGCCTGTCGGAAATACTGTAAAACAGGCCTGTTTTGGGATTAAGAAACCGGAAAGTATATTCCTGTCCCACATCGGTCAGTCCGTTTTCATCCCCCGTGATACTGAAAAAAATCTGCCGGTACTGGAAATCGGCATAAAGGTTCAACTTCCCCGTAAGGGCGATATTGCCTTTGGTATATACATTGAAATCGCGTTTATCGCCCGTATTCAGATACCACCGGTGACGGATCTCACTTTCGCCGGCTATTCTGGTCCAGATCAGCCTGCCGTAATGATCACCGATATACCGGTTCCATGATCCTCCCAATGTAAAACGGGAGCTTCCGGATTTGTAATCCAGGGAATAGGTCATCCCGTAGAAATGGTTATCAAGCCAGAGTCTCCTGATCAGATCGGTTTGGGTAATGGTCTCGCCGCCGATCACCACATCGGGCAGACGGTAATGGGCAAAGAATGTCTGATGACAGGGATTTTCCTCTTCCTGGTACTGCTCGTAATAACCCATCCCGCGCGTATAATGCAGGGCGGTATGCAGATTCATATGACGACTCAACTCTCTGGAATAATGGAGCTGGTAATGGGTTTGCTCATAATGATCAATTTCATTTTCATAGGTATACGGGTTATAGGTGCGGTTGGTATCCAGAGCCGCTTTCGGAACCCCGCTCCATGCCTGATAGGTTTCTTCCCAGCCATGAATCAGATGAACCCTGAGGATACTTCTTTCAGAATACATTCCTCCTGAAAGGCAGAAGGATTTCAGGTTGGAAAAAGCCCGGTCGATAAAACCGTCGGAATAAATCCGTGATACTCTCCCGTCAACGGCAAACCGGTCTTTGATCAGCCCCGTACCGAATTTCAGGGCGCCATTCATGGTGCGGAACGAACCTACCCCTGCTGACAATCCGGCATAGGGTTCTTTATGCAACGTGTGTGTCTGCAGGTTGATGGTAGCGCCGAAAGCTCCGGCCCCGTTGGTAGAGGTTCCCACTCCTCTCTGTATCTGCACATTTTCCAGAGAAGAAGCAATATCGGGCAGATCTACCCAGAATACACCGTGCGATTCCGCATCGTTCAGCGGAATGCCGTTGAGGGTCACATTGATCCGTGTAGCATCACTACCCCTGATACGCAGGGAAGTATATCCCACACCGGTCCCGGCATCGGAAGTACTGACCAGCGAGGGAGTCATCTTTAAAAGATAGGGTACATCCCGGACCATTTCGCGACCGGTAATCTCCTCCGCCGCCAGGTTGGTATGCGGTACTGGATCTTTCTCCCCTGCCCTGGTAGCCTTCACTACTACTTCATCGGCCATGTACTGATCGGGCTCCAGCACTATGGTCAGGTACATGTCCCGGTCCACTGTGATGGTCTGACTGTGGGGTTTATACCCCACAAAACTTACTGTCAGGGAATATTCTCCCGCTGAAAGTCTTTTAAACACAAAATTTCCGTGCTCATCGGTGCTGGTTCCCAGATAAGTGTTGTTCAGAACCACATGGGCACCGACCAGTGGATTCTGTTCTTCGTCCCTTACCTGCCCCCGAAAGGCATATTGAGCAAATGCCTGATACCCAGAAAGCAGCAGGAACAACATGATACTGCTTCGTTTCATGTCAGTTGCTTTAATGTGAATAAAAATCGGGGAATATCCTCTTGTCCCTACACCGGCATTATCCGGATCAGGTTCAAAGGGTATGATCTCAGCCTGTTATTTAAGGCACCCCCCATTATTGTTGATGTAAAATTACGATTTCTGTACGTAATTTCAAAAATTTCTTGCATCCGCCCTGAAAAAAGGAACAGGTGCCGGTGTTATTTCAAAAGTATTCCTAACCACAAAAATATCCATACCCACCCGCAGGCCAGGTTTCACCCGGACCTGCCTGCCACAAGGTTCGGACAAAAGACAAATAATTAGATTTGTATTTCTTTGTGATTCCCTTCTTGGTCAAATTATTCCCGACTTTTAAAACAGCCTCTTATAGCCATTATTCCCCGTATGGAATACTACCTGTAGCTATTTTCAAAATGTAAACATACGAGTAAGTATTTTATATACCATTCTGTTCACAGTAAATATCTATGATATTCCCTATCATATTCCATCTCATTCCGGAAATTTTCTATCACAAAACTGCTCTGCCGGTTGCTATGTAATGAGAAAGGATATGATTAACTCCTAATCGCACGCTTCATCGCCTTCCATGAACAAACGGGTTACACAGCCTATGGCTTTGTGGTCGCCCATCAGATAAAGGATATCCCTCTCACAGATCTTTTCTTTTCCGACGTATCGGGATTGGGAATGGTCCGGTCACCGCAGCGGATGGCCAGCAGGGTAACTCCGTATTGGCTGCGCAACTGGATCTCCCGGATGGTTTTCCCTGCCACTTCCGTCTCTTTCTCCACCCTGAAACCAGTGATCTCGATCTCCGGTATATGCAGCTCCAGATCAACCACCCTGCTCTTTGCCAGGGCCATTGACCGGAGCATATCATACCCGTCAGCCCTCACCTCGGAAACCAGTTTATCGATCTCATCGCAGGGGATTAAATACCACCCCAGCACCCGCGCAAATATCTCTACCGATGTTTCAAACTCTTCGGGAATCACTTCATTGGCACCCAGCTTATAGAGGTCTTCCACATCCTCCACATACCGCGTGCACATAATGATATATACCTTCGGATTCAAATTTCTCACCACCTGAGCGATCCGGTATGTGCCGTCAGGGTCGGGAATTGCCACTACACCACCGAAGCCAGGTGGCCCCCGGCCGAGCGCAGGACGGATGAAATGGATGCATAGACGTAAAATGCCGGCTCGCCGTTTTTCTGCTCCTGGCGAACGCGGTTGGCATCCACGTCCAGGATGGCATATTGTATGCCTTCTACTTTCGCCGCCCTCGCCACATTGGTCTCATTTATTCCCATTCCGATGATCAGCAGATAGCCTTTCATTCCGCTCGTTTCAGGTTCCGGCACGGGAGGTAATCCTTTAACAAACTTTTCGGGCAAAGGCAGTTTCATCACCAGGTTGCTGATGGCCGGAACCCCCATCAGAATAAAGGGCGTCAGTGCCATGGTTACAAAGGTCACCGAAAGAAATAACTGGTAATGATCGCCGCTTATCAAACCGTTCTTCCGGCTGATACCGGAAAGAATAATGGAAAATTCACCCGCCTGGCTGAGGGCAAGCCCCGCCATCACGGTAGTACGGAACGGGAATCCGAGCAGAAATGCCACCATCCCGGCAATGAAGGTTTTTACCAGCAGCAACCCGATCACGATCCCCGGAATCTGTAACGGATTATCAAATACAAAGCCCAGGTCAAGCATCATACCGATGGATACAAAAAAGAAACTGGCAAAAATGTCTCTGAACGGAACAATATTCCCGAATGCCTGATGATGGTAATCGGATTCGGAAATGGCCAGACCCGCCAGAAAAACGCCCAGTACCAGGGAAAGGCCCATAGCCGATGAAAGCCAGGCAACCACCAAATCGATCAGCAGGACAATGATCAGGAACAGTTCCCGGTCTCCGGTCTGTGCAACATGGTGCAGCAACTTCGGCACAAGTATTTAGCACTGCATGCATAGGTCAGCCCCACCGGTTCCAGTCCCTTGAGCAGCATTTCCAGCAGGGACCGTGCCTGACCGGACGAATTTCCTGCCAGAAAAGAAGTGAACAGAATCATGGGAACAATGATCAGGTTCTGGAAGATCAGGATCCCCACCGATGCGGAACCGTAAATGATATTGACTTCCCCGCCCGACCGGATCATTTTCAGTACAACCGCCGTACTGCTCAGGGCCACCAGAAATAACATAAAAACCGATTTGCCGGCCTGCAGACCTAGCAACCTCATGAAAACACAGGTCAGGAGGGCCCTAAGAAACACCTTCAGGCTGCCACCCAACAACACAGTCCGTACGCCCTTCATAAGCGACTTGAAAGAGAATTCAATTCCGATAGTAAACAGCAGCAACGCCACCCCGATCTCCTCCAGTATCTTGATATCATGCATATCTTCCACCTTGCCAAGACCGTGCGGTCCGATGAGGATACCTGTAATAAGAAACCCGAGCAACGTGGGTATTTATATCCTATGGAAAAGCAGGATCACCAGGGTGGATAAAGACAAAAATGATCAGGATATCTTCCGGCAAGCCAAATTCCATACCAACAACACTCATTTTTTTACCGGATAATGAGCTATAAATTTATTGATTTCCGGTAAATAATCCCCGGGAATATAAATCCTTGCTCACCGCTGACCTAGTTCATCCGTCTTCCTGTTTTGAGTATCTTCGCAGAAAGAAAAATAAAAAATACTTCATGCTCACGCTTCGCGAAAGAATCGGATCACTGGCAAGGCTGGGACAGATCTTCCGTCAGGCAGCCGGTGAAAAACCCGGGGAAGAGGACCATGCGTTGTATGATGTCCTTTCAAAAGCCATAATCAGGGCAGCGGAAGAAAATCTCTGGTTTACAGAACCATTTATCCGTTCCGCCCTGCATGCCCTGGCCCGCATGCTGGATGAGGAAAAACTTCGCCAATGGACCGGCCCGTACCGTCTGCCCGATGAACCCGAACATCCCCGAACCGTAGGGGTCATTATGGCAGGAAACATCCCCCTGGTAGGTTTCCACGATATGCTGTGTGTGCTAATCAGTGGTCATCGCCTGCTGGGACATCTTTCCTCGAAAGACCGGATATTACCGGTAGCCGTCAGGGATCTGCTGACAGCCCTTCACCCCGGGTGGAAAGAAAAAATACAGCTCACAGGGGAACACCTGGAAAACATGGATACTGTGATCGCTACCGGAAGCAACAATACATCCAGGTATTTCGAATACTATTTCGGAAAGTATCCGCACATTATCAGAAAAAACAGAAATTCGGCAGCTTTCCTTACCGGAAAAGAAACCCCGGAAGAACTCGGCCTGCTGGCCGATGATGTTTTTCTGTACTTCGGGCTGGGCTGCCGCAACGTATCCCTCCTATTCGTCCCCAAAGGATACGATTTCGCCCCTCTGCTCCATACTTTCTCTGAAAAATACGGAAACCTTGCCCTGCATAAGAAATTTACCAACAATTACCGTTATCACCGGGGCATTTTCCTGATGGAACGGATTCCCCACACCGATGCGGGATTCTTTCTGCTCAGGGAAGATCCTGCGCCCGCATCTCCTGCCGCGGTTTTGCATTACCACACCTACAGCCATCCGCAGGAAGTGGAAGAATACCTGTATGTCATCCGTAACGAAATCCAGTGCCGGGTGGGCAACCTCCCCGGTTGGCAGGCTTTCGGTTCAACCCAGCAGCCCGAGCCATGGGATTATGCAGACGGGATTGATACACTGAAATTCCTGCAGTTCGCGGAATAATCATTTTTTCTATCAGAATATTTTTTTTAAATTGATTCATTATTCATTGATATCCGGATGATTTTTACTTTCCGACTTATATCCACCGAAGCCGTTGATTTTGTCAGGGACATGGAGATCGGCGCCGAGAACAGTTTTCTGACTTTTCATGCAGGCATTCAGAAAGCTCTACGATACGATCCCTCCCAGCTTGCTTCTTTTTTCCTTTGCGATAATGAGTGGAACCGATTAAAAGAGATCACCCTGCTGGATATGTACGGAGAGGAAAAGATACATACACTGACCATGCAGGAAGCCATCATCTCACACTATGTTTCCAAAAAAGGAGACAAATTGCAATACCTGTTCGATTTTTTTTCCGACCGGACCCTGTTTATCGAACTGGTTGATACAGAACCGGCAGGCGATCCACATGCTCCCCTTTTTGTCATCAGAGAAAAGGGAAACCCGCCCCAACAAATCGTTATGGATATGCTTGCCGGGGAAGTTCAGGACTTTGATGAAAGCGATATCGACGAGGATATCGATGATGAAGACCTGCTGTTCGACCCGGACGATCTCGACCGATTATAGCAAGGTTCCACCAGAAATTTGCAAGTCTTTTCAAGAGTTGTTTGTGGTTAAGAATACTTTATAAAAAGCCTCATTTTATCTTTCGATTAAATACAAATTTTTATACTCGCTTGTATAATAAATTGTTAAAATATCAATACGATACTTTCAAATTTGAAGACAGTCAAATTCCCCGTTTTCCCTTAATTTTGCCGGGTACCTTATCCTTTTCACAATGCAGAACACCCTGATTGTCATTACCGGTCCTACCGCCTCGGGGAAAACCCGTGTGGCGGCCGGTCTGGCCCGTGAATGGCAAACAGCCGTGATCTCTGCCGACTCAAGGCAGATGTACCGTGAAATGTCGATCGGTACGGCAAAACCCCGGCCCGAGGAAACGGGCGGTGTCCCCCACTACTTCATCGATCACCTGTCCATTCACGACTATTACAATGCCAGCATGTTTGAGCATGAGACCCTGGAACTGATGCAGCAACTGTTCCGCGAAAAATCCGTCCTGGTAATGGCCGGGGGATCGGGACTTTATGTGAATGCGGTTTGCTACGGTATTGACGACCTTCCGCGGGTAGACCAGAAAATCAGAAAAAATCTGATGAATATCTGCAAAAGGGAGGGAATGGAAAAGCTCAGGAAAATGCTGTGGGAACGGGACCCGGACTATTACCGGACAGTAGATCTGAGCAATCCGAAAAGGGTGCTCAAAGGGCTGGAAATAAGCATCATGACCGGCAAACCCTATTCCACTTTTCTCACACGGAAACCGAAGGTGAGAGACTTCCGGATGGTACTTATCGGGCTTACCCTGCCCAGAAAGGAACTGTATAAAAGGATCAACTGCCGGGTGGACCGCATGGTAGCTGAAGGGCTGGTAGAAGAAGCGCGGGCACTGTATCCCTTCCGCCATCTGAACGCCCTGAACACGGTTGGGTACCGGGAACTGTTCGATCATTTTTCAGGGAAAACCGGTCTGGAAGAAGCCATCGGAAAGATCAAGGACCATACCCGCCAGTATGCCAGAAAACAGCTCACCTGGTTCAGAAAAAATCAGGATATTGTTTGGTTTCACCCCGGTAACCGGGAAGAAATCGTGAAATACATCAAAAAGCATTTGTGATGCCTGAAATTCCCTGTTTTGTTATTGTCAGGGTGTATGCCCTGATCATCAACCGGAAGAAAGAGATACTCCTGACCGATGAATACCAGATGGATATGAGAATGACAAAATTCCCGGGCGGGGGCTTGCAATACGGCGAAGGAACCATCGACTGCCTGAAACGGGAAGCCATGGAAGAGCTCGGTCAGGAACTGGAGGTAAAAAACCACTTCTATACCACCGACTTTTTCCAGGAAACCATGTTCTTCAGGGGGTATCAGCTGATCAGCATCTATTATCTGGCCGGTTTCAAACAACCCATACGTTTCAGGATATCGGACAGGCCGTTCGATTTCCCGGAAGATGTCAACGGCAGCCAGTCGTTCCGGTGGGCCGCCATCGAATCGCTCCGGCCGGAAGACCTGACCTTCCCTATTGACAGGGTGGTACTGAAAAAACTGCAGGAGCCACGAACCATGGAACGAATCACCCACGGAAAATAAAGACAGGCTGCCCGCACACAGTGGTTCCGATGAAAAATGATTACTTTTACCCGCTGGTTGGCCACGGAATATGCAAAAAGGAAAAGTAACCATCATCGGAACCGCCTATCCCCTGCGAGGGGGGCTGGCCGCATACAATGAAAGGCTGGCCCGTGCTTTTATGCAGCACGGGTATGAAACGGTGATCCATACCTTTTCCCTGCAATATCCCGGGTTCCTCTTTCCCGGCAAAACGCAGTATACAGAAGGGCCTCCTCCGGAGGACCTGGATATCCGGATTACCGTAAACTCTGTCCAACCCCTGAACTGGCGGAAGGTGGGCAGGCGTATCCGGAAAGAAAGGCCCGACATGGTAGTCATGAAATTCTGGACCCCTTTCATGGCTCCCTGCCTGGGGACCCTGGCACGGATCATTCGCAGGAACAGGCATACCCGGGTCATTTCCATCCTAGATAATGTGATCCCCCATGAAAGGCATTTCTATGACTTCCCGCTGATCAGGTATTTCACCGGTTCGGTAGACGGATTTATCGGGATGTCGGAATCGGTACTGGCCGATCTGGGCCGTTTCAATACCAGCAAGCCCCGCACCTTCTGCCCCCACCCTCTTTACGATCATTTCGGGCAACCGGTCACCCACCGGGAAGCCCTGGAGGAACTGGGACTGGATACCTCATACAGGTATCTGTTATTTTTCGGGTTTATCCGTGATTACAAAGGGCTTGACCTGTTACTCCATGCCTTCGCATCCTGCCGGAAAGGGCGACATCCCCTGAAGCTGCTGGTGGCAGGAGAATTTTACACCGATCCCGGACCGTACAAGGAAATAATTGAAAAAAACCGGATGCAGGAGGATGTGGTCCTCCATACCGAATTCATTCCCAATGAAAAGGTCAGGTATTATTTCTGTGCCGCCGACCTGGTGGTTCAACCTTATAAAACCGCCACACAGAGCGGGGTAACACAGATAGCCTATCATTTCGACCGGCCCATGGTGGTTACCCGCACCGGCGGGCTGGCAGAGATGGTCCCACACGGCCGGGCGGGATACGTTACCGAACCAGCACCGGAAGCCATAACCGCTGCCATTCTTGATTTCTTTGACAGGAACCGGTTTCGGGAAATGAGCGATCAGGTGGCCGAGCTCAAGAAACAATTCGGCTGGGAACGAATGGTAAACACGGTGGAAAAAATATATAACGAATCTAATTCCTGAAACTTATGCTCATTCGCAGTAAAGCACCCCTGCGTATTGGCCTGGCCGGAGGCGGATCGGATGTATCTCCCTATTCCGACCGATTCGGGGGAGCCATTCTCAATGCTACCCTGAACATGTATGCCTATGCCACCATCCGGCCCCGAAACGATAGAAAGATCATTCTCCATTCGCTCGACAAGCAAACCCGGATGGAACTGCCGGCAGAAACGGCCCTGGTCCTTGACGGAAAGCTGGATCTGATCAAGGGCATTTACAACCGGGTAGTGCATGATTTCTCCACCGGTCCCCTGGCATTTGAACTTGTAACGCATGTGGATGCCCCCCCGGGCAGCGGCCTGGGTTCTTCTTCTACTCTGGTCATCGCCATCCTGGGAGCCTTCACGGAATGGCTCAATCTTCCCATGGGAGAATACGACCTTGCCCACCTGGCTTACCAGATAGAACGGATCGACTTGAACATGCCGGGAGGCAAACAGGACCAGTACGCTGCCACATTCGGAGGGGTCAATTTTATGGAATTCTACCACGATGACAAGGTGATTGTCAATCCACTGAGAATCAAAAGAGAGACACTCAGCGAACTGGCCTACAACCTGGTGTTGTTCAACACCGAGGTCAGCCGCACTTCCGACCGCATTATCGAGGAACAGCGCAAGAACGTAAAGAGCAACCGGAAGGATTCCATCGAGGCCATGCACCGCATCAAGGAACAGGCCATCATGATGAAAGAAGCCCTTCTGAAAGGGAATCTCGACCGCATAGGCGATCTGCTGAATTTTGGCTGGCAGCACAAAAAGAACATGGCTTCCGGGATCACCACGGAGAGACTGGAGGAAATTTATCACGAAGCCCTGAAGGCCGGTGCTTCGGGAGGAAAAATCTCGGGTGCCGGGGGCGGAGGGTTCATGTTCTTCTATTGCCCCAACAACACCCGCTTCAAAGTGATTGACACACTGAAAAAATTCGGTGGGGAAGTACAACGTTATGAATTCACGGTACACGGGTTGAATACCTGGACCATTTAATACGAAAAAATATGGTTAAACAGATGATCAGTGCATCCATCCGGGTCAAGGAGAAGATGCTTTCAGACCCGGATCTCCTGAAAAAGATTGAACAGGCGTCTGCCACACTGATTCAGACCTTCCGGAAGGGAGGCAGGGTTTTCTTTTGCGGAAACGGAGGTAGCGCCGCCGATGCCCAGCACCTGGCCGCCGAGCTTTCAGGCCGGTTCTACTTCGACCGGAATCCTCTGCCTGCAGAAGCCCTACATGTGAACACCTCTTTTCTCACTGCCGTGGCAAACGATTATTCCTGGGAGGAAGCTTTTGCCCGGTATATGAAAGCACACGGGAAGAAGGGGGATGCACTGGTAGCCATTTCCACCTCCGGGAATTCCGCCAATATCATCAGGGCCATTGAGGTGGCCAAAGAACTGGGGATCCGTATCATCGGACTGACAGGTTCGACCGGAGGCATGATGAAAGGCCGGGTGGATCTTCTGCTACCCGTTCCTTCCGATGATACCCCCCGCATTCAGGAAGCACAGATCCTGATTGGCCACATCATCTGCCAGCAGGTGGAATCCGAACTCTTCGGAAAATGAATTCCGGGGAAGCCGTCATACTGGCAGGGGGGCTGGGAACCAGGCTCCGGAAAGTGGTCAGCAACCGGCCCAAAGTAATGGCCCCCGTAGGAAACCGCCCCTTTCTGGAATATCTGCTGATATTCCTGAAAGCCCGACGCTTTCACCATGTGGTCCTTTCCGTGGGATACAGACACGAAATGATCAGCAGGTATTTCAGGTCGGAATACCGGGGGCTGAGCCTGGAATATGCCGTGGAAAAGGAGCCGCTGGGAACGGGCGGGGGCATTCTGAATGCCATGAAACACTGCCGCGGGGAAGATGTTTTTATTATGAACGGAGATACCCTTTTTCTGATAGACACCGGAAAACTGGAAGAATTTCATTTCAGGAACCGTTCGCTGCTTACCATTTGCTGCAAAAGGAAAGCAGATACATCGCGTTACGGAATCGTACAGATTGAAAACGAACGGATAACGGGATTTTCAGAAAAAGGCCGCCAGAAAGCCGGACTGATCAACGGAGGGATCTATCTGGTCAACAGAAGCTGGCTTACGGGCCTGGACCTGCCCGGGCGTTTTTCCTTTGAACGGGATTTTCTCGAGCCCATGTCCCGGCAGCAGCCCTTGTACGGATTCGTCAGTGATGCCTATTTCCTCGACATGGGCATACCCGAAGACTACCGCCGTGCCGAAAAGGAACTACCCGGCTTGTGGGATTCCTGGGAATGAATACCATGGCAGAAGCCAGAGTTCAACCTATTTCTTCCAGAAGGCCGGTCAACCCGGCAAACATATTTTCCCAATCGAACCGTTTCTTTTCCACCGCAAGATTTTTTACGAACTCCTCCTCGCGGTGGTTGGTATAAAAATCAACAATGTATCCGGAAATGGCTGCGGGATCGACCGGTGACACATATCCCACTTTTTCATGGGGAACCGTTTCTTTCAGCCCCCCCACATCGGTCACCAGCATAGGACGCTCAAACTGGTAGGCAATCTGGGTAATACCGCTCTGTGAAGCCTCGAGGTATGGCTGGATAATGAGGTCGGCTGCGCAAAAGTAATACTTTACCTCACTGGTCGGAATAAATTCATCCATAAGGATCACATTATTTTCCAACTTCAGTGTCCTGATCATTTTCTCGTACTCTTCCTTCCCTTCAAAAAATTCGCCCGCCACAATCAGGCGAAGGAATAGTTTTCTGACCTCCTCGGTGGCCATGGCTTTTAACAGGATATCCAATCCCTTATACGGACGTACAATACCAAAAAACAGAATGAGGGGTTCATCAGGGTCCAGCTTCAGAAATGCACGGGCCTCTTTCTTACCTACTTTTTCCCCAAAAACCCGGTAAACGGGATGAGGGACATACCGTGTGGGGCGGTTGATACTGCTTTCTTCCAGTTCCTTCAGAATGGTTCTCGACATGATCAGAAAACCGTGGCATTTCCTGAGGAAATAACGGTTCAACAGGTTTTTCACAGGCGACCGTTCCTTTTTCACCTGGTGAAGCACGGCCACCATCCGGATACTTTCCTTTGTTTTCCGGTGCAGGCGGCCCAGAATAAAACCCAGGCAGGGAGCCAGCCATGGCGACCAGTAGTGCACGATGATCACGGAAGCGTTGAATTTCCCGATCCTTCTGACCACGCGAAACCAGGTGAAGGGATTCCCCGCATGGATCAGGGGTTCGATTTCCAGTTTCATGGGTCTGATACCAGGTTCCAGGGGAATCTTCATAGGAAACAAAAAGCGGGGAAAACGGGAGGAATAGGAAATATTCAGAACCTCCCACCGGTGTTCAATGAGCATACAGGAAAAGGATTCATTAAAACTGGCCACCCCTCCCCTCATCGGATATGCCGGCCCCAGGGCAACTGTTTTCAAAACTCAGAGATTTATTTTTTCGTCAATGGCATAAAAATTCCTGATGGGAGAATTGCGTGAGATCAATTCTCCAAGGAATCCTGCAATAAAAAAGAGCGAGCCCAGGATCATACAGGTAAGGGCAATGTAAAAATAGGGACTATCGGTCACCAGAATGGTAGGTATTCCGTGGGAAAGATTATATAATTTCCGGGCTCCCAGGTAAACGGCCGCAACAAAACCCAGAAGGAACAAAAGGGTTCCCATTAAGCCGAAAAAATGCATGGGACGTTTCCCGAAGCGTGTCATGAAGCTGATAGACAACAGATCAAGTGCTCCGTTGATGAATCTTTCCATACCGAATTTGGTTATGCCGTATTTTCTTCTGTTGTGTTGAACCTTTTTCTCGCCGATTCTTGAAAAACCGGATTGCTTCACCAGCACGGGAATATAGCGATGCATTTCGCCGTACACTTCAATATTTTTCACCACATTCCCCCGATAGGCTTTCAGTCCGCAATTAAAATCATGCAGCCTGATCCCGGTAACCCTACGGGCAACCCAGTTGTAAAACCGGCTGGGGATGGTTTTGGTAATCGGATCATGCCGTTTCTTTTTCCAGCCGGAAACCATATGATAATTCTCTTCTTTGATCATGCGGTATAGTTCGGGAATTTCATCGGGGCTGTCCTGCAGATCGGCATCCATGGTAATGACCACTTCACCGGACGCCTCCCTGAAACCGCTGAAGAGGGCGGCCGATTTGCCGTAATTCCGTCTGAACCTGATCCCTTTCACATGTTTTTTGGTGGAAGCCATCCGGGAAATGACATTCCATGAGTCGTCTTCACTGCCGTCATCTACCAGAATGATTTCGAAACGGAATCCGTGATCGGCCATCACCCTTTCTATCCACGACACAATCTCGTTCAGTGATTCTTCTTCATTATACAAAGGAATAACAACGGAAATATCCATTGGACTATTTTCTGTACTGATGATCCGTTACCGGCCAGGTTAATAAACCACCACCTCTTCCTGTTTCTTGGCAAAGGCAGAAGTAATGAGCGATACGATCAACCCGTAAACAACTCCTCCCAGAATCGACTGCAATGCTGCCTTTCCGGGGCCCGGAATTTCCTGGTTTTCAAACCTGGCCATAGCCATATCGATCTGGTCCTGACTCAGACCTCTTTCCCTCATGAAATTTTCAGTGCTTTCCATGGTAACCTGCATAATCCTTTCCATGTACCCGGGATCGATAAAAGCATTAAAAATATAGGTGTATACCGCACTGACAACACTTCCGAAAAAAGCCACCAGTAAGGCAAATAAAAAGGCTTTCCCATAGGAAATGTAACCGCCCAGCGATTCGTTCCGGTACATTTTGGTAAACCAGAAAAGCAAACCAAAATATATCACCAAATTCACAATGAAAAGGATGATATTAACAGAAAACTTTGTGGGCATGATGTTGAACATCCACATAACGAGGTTCAGAGCGACCATCACCAACCCGAAATACAGCCCGTATATGAGGGATTGCGTCAGAATGGATGATTCGTGTTTTTCCATGGCTAAGCATTAATTATGTTTATACAGCGGCAAATATATCAGTTTTTTATAACTATTGAGTTCAATGCCTACGAATTTCATTTGGTTGGAGGTATAAAAGTTCGTAAGTTTGCACGGGGTAAGTCTTGCACGACCAGCTCCTGCTGAATCCCCCCAGGTCCGGAAGGAAGCAAGGGTAGGTGGTTGTAGCGGTGCGATGCAAGAAGCTTACCCCTTTTTTATATGACCCGGATTTCACGCGGCACCCTGCAGCAAAGTAAAATCCACCGGTCGAATGAATCCCGCACAATTCATTTCCTGATTTAACCAGATTTTGATAAATTCGCTGCGTTTGACGGACAATTTAAACTGACGAAATCATGAAATTTTTCATTGACACTGCCAACCTGGATGATATCAGGGAAGCCCAGGCCCTGGGAATTCTTGACGGAGTAACAACCAACCCCAGCCTGATGGCCCGGGAAGGGATCAAAGGAGAAAAGAATATTCAGGAACATTATAAAAAGATCTGTGACATTGTTGACGGAGACGTCAGTGCCGAGGTGATTTCAACCGATTTTGAAGGAATGGTTAAGGAAGGAGAAACCCTGGCAGCACTTCATCCCCAGATTGTGGTCAAAATCCCCATCATCAAAGAAGGGGTGAAAGCCATCAAATATCTAACAGAAAAGGGGATCAGGGTCAACTGCACCCTGGTATTCACTCCTGGCCAGGCTCTGCTGGCAGCCAAGGCAGGCGCTTCCTATGTGTCTCCCTTTATCGGAAGGCTGGATGATATTTCCGAAGACGGAATCAGCCTGGTAAAGCAAATAGTGGATATGTTCAATTATTACGGTTACGAAACGGAAGTACTCGCCGCTTCCATCAGGCATACCCGACATATTATCCATTGCATGGAAATCGGGGCCGATGTCGTTACTTCTCCGCTGGCACCCATTCTGGGATTGCTGAAGCACCCGCTGACAGAAGCCGGCCTGGCAAAATTCCTGGCCGATTATAAAAAAGTAAACAAATAAAACAACATACGCTTGCTGATCAAGCTGTACAGAGATAATCCCAGCCCGAAACACATCAGGCGGACGGTCGATGTGCTCAGGGAAGGTGGGATCGTGATTTACCCCACCGACACCGTGTACGGGATGGGTTGTGATATGTTCAAACCCAGAGCAGTGGAGAGGCTGGCCAGGCTGAAGGGAGTGGATCCCAAGAATCCCGACCTTTCCCTCATATGTTATGATATGAGCCAGGTGGCTCAGTTCACGATACCCCTGTCAAACACCGTATTCCGTCTCATGAAAAAAAACCTGCCCGGTCCGTTTACCTTTATTCTGACCGCCAATCATCAGGTGCCAAAAATTTTCCAGGGCAACAAAAAAACGGTGGGTATCCGGATCCCCGACAACCCCATTCCCCTGGAAATAGTCAGGGAACTGGGCCATCCCATACTAACCACTTCCATTCACGACGATGATGAAATTATTGAATATACCACCGATCCAGAGCTTATTTATGAAAAATACCGGAAACAGGTAGATATGGTCATCGACGGAGG